>JANXRI010000212.1 GCA_025353085.1 Betaproteobacteria bacterium | reverse complement strand
GCGGCAAAGAGGTAGGCGTTGATTGTCTGTGCGCCCGCTTCAGTGGTGGCAGTTCCGGCCACGACGGCGCCCTGCTTGCCGAGCGCGAGTGCAATCGCCTGGCCGATGCCGCGTGTTGCGCCGGTGACTAATGCGACTTGTCCGTTGAGCATCACGCCGCCCGTGGAAATGTCTGTACTGACTGCATGAGCGACGCGGCGTCGGCGATGGCGAATCCGTGCAAACTGCTGTCGATTCGCTTTGTCATGCCGGTCAGCACTTTGCCCGGACCACACTCGCCTACGTGGGTTACACCACTGCGCGCCATGTGCTGAATCACTTCTACCCACCGCACGGGATTGCACGCCTGACGTGCGAGCGCGTTTTTAATTTGCGCCGGGTCTGTTACGACAGCGACGTCCACGTTGTTGATGACCGATATCCGCGGCGCATTGAAAGTGAGGCTCGCGAGCACTTGTTCGAGGCGCGCGGCTGCAGGCTTGAGCAAAGAAGCATGGAATGGCGCACTGACCGGCAACATCACGGCACGCCTGGCGCCTTTCGCTTTGGCAATGGCAGCGGCGCGCTCGACCGCCGCCTTATGGCCGGCAATCACGACCTGGCTCGGCGCGTTGAAGTTGACTGCTTCGACAATTTCACCTTGCGCAGCCTCAGCGCACGCGACACGCACCGCGTCATTATCGAGGCCCAGTATTGCGGCCATCGCGCCGGTCCCCACGGGCACCGCCCCCTGCATCGCTTGGGCGCGCAGCCGCACGAGTGGCAGCGCGTCGCGCAAACTCACCACGCCTGCGACCACCAGCGCGGTGTATTCACCGAGACTATGCCCGGCCACGATCGCTGGCTGTCCCCCGCCCGCATCCTGCCACGCGCGATAAACCGCGTAGCCAGCGGTCAGCATCAGCGGCTGAGTATTGACCGTCGAGTTGAGGTCTTCCGCCGGACCATCGGCTGCGAGCTGCCACAAATCCTGCCCGAGCACGTCGGCGGCTTCGGTAAACGTATCGCGCACGGGTTTGCTGTCGGCGAAACTTTGCAGCATGCCGACCGCCTGTGATCCTTGTCCCGGAAATACCAATGCGAGCTTCATCTCCATCCCTAAATCTCAACGAACACTGCGCCCCAGGTCAAGCCACCACCGACGCCCGCGAGCAACACTTTGTCGCCGGCTTTGATGCGTCCGTCACGCACCGCGACGTCGAGCGCCAACGGTATCGAAGCGGCGGAGGTATTGGCATGACGGTCGACGGTCATGATGGTTTTAGCGGGAGAGATGCCCAATTTTTTGGCGGTCGCGTCCAGAATGCGCACGTTGGCCTGATGCGGAATCAACCAGTCTACGTCGGCGGGCTGCATCTCGCACAAGGCAAGTGTCTCGCGCGCCACTTCATCGAGCACGCGCACAGCCAGTTTGAACACCGCCTGTCCATCCATTCGTAAAAACGGATCGCCGGTAACCTTGCCGCCGCACAACTGGCCTGGCGTCGACAATATCCCCGCGTGCGAACCGTCCGCATGTAACACGCTCGCGCGCACGCCGGGCCTGTCAGCCGCCGCGAGGATTACCGCGCCGGCGCCATCGCCGAATAACACGCAAGTGCCGCGGTCACTCCAGTCGAGAATCCGCGAAAACACTTCAGTGCCGACCACGAGGGCGCGCTTATACGCCCCGCTGCGGATGAATTTATCCGCGATGTCGAGCGCATAAACGAAGCCCGCACACACCGCCTGCACGTCGAAGGCCGGGCAACGCGCGGCGCCCAGCTTGGCCTGCAGCACGCACGCGGTGCTCGGGAAAATAAAATCCGGCGTTGAGGTTGCAACAATAATTAAATCAAGATCCGCCGCCGCAATGCCCGCCGCAGACAGCGCCTGAAGCGCCGCCTGATGCGCAAGGTCGCTCGACATTTGTCCCGGGTCCGCGAGATGACGCTGGTGGATTCCTGTGCGCGTGCGGATCCATTCATCGGAGGTGTCGACCCGGCTCGCGAGATCTGCGTTGCTGGACATTGGCGGGCAGATAACTGCCGGTACCCACGATGCGCGAATAAATCACGCGGCGTTTTCCTGTATGACCAACATGCGCTCGGTGATCTTGACGAGCACACCGCTGCGTGCTTCGTCGGCCGCGCGGCCGATGGCAATTCTAAACGACACGCGGTCGGCCGATCCGTGGCTCTTGACCACGATGCCGCGCAATCCCAAAAGCGTCGCGCCGTTGTAGTTGCGCGGATCGAAGCGCCGCTTGAATGCGTTTAGCACTGGCAGTGCCGCAAGACTCGCTGCGCGTGTCAATAAATTGCGGTTGAATTCCTCACGCAAATAAGTGCCCAGCATACGCGCGATGCCTTCGGAGGCCTTGAGCGTGACGTTGCCGACGAATCCATCGCATACCACGACGTCGGTTGTGCCCTTATAGATATCGTCGCCCTCGACATTGCCGTAAAAATTGAGCCCGCTCGAGCGCAATAATTCCGCCGCGTGCTTGACGACTTCGCTGCCTTTGATTTCTTCTTCGCCGATATTAAGCAGGCCGACGCTTGGCCGCTCCTTGTTTTCCACCGCGCTCACCAGCATCGCGCCCATAACGCCGAACTGCAACAGATGCTCGGCGGTGCAATCGACATTGGCGCCCAAATCGAGCATGTAAGTCCGACCATTCACCGTGGGCAGAACTGAGCAAATGGCCGGACGCTCGATGTCAGGCAGGGTTTTCAGCACGAAACGCGATATCGCCATCAGGGCGCCCGTATTGCCGGCGCTAACGCATGCATGAGCAGCGCCGTCTTTGACGAGGTTTACGGCCACTCGCATGGAGGAATCTTTTTTTCCGCGCAAGGCGCTGGCCGGCGCTTCGTCCATGCCGACCGTTTCGCTCGCATGCTGTATGGAAGTCCGCCCGGCCAACTCGCGCCGCGCTTTGCGCAGTTCTACCTTGATATCGTCCTCAAGGCCGACGAGGATGACATTTACCTCCTCGCAACGCTGCAGGAAATCGAGCGCCGCGGGGACCGTTACGTGCGGGCCATGATCGCCGCCCATGCAGTCGACGGCGACCGTTATGTCCATTTAATGCCCCCGCCGGCACGAACCGGACTGGCTACTGCGCGCAGAAACACGCGAATCGACACGAACCTCGCCGACCTTACTCGTCTTTGGTTTTGACGACTTTTTTTCCGCGGTAATAGCCGGTGGGGCTGATGTGGTGACGCAAATGCACTTCGCCGGTGGTCGGCTCGACGGCCAACGGCGGCGCATTCAGAAAATCGTGCGAGCGGTGCATGCCGCGCTTCGAGGGTGACTTTTTGTTCTGCTGAACTGCCATTTTGAAACTCCTTTACGTTCGATTCTTGGTATTAAGTTCCTGCGCCAGCTTGGCCAGCGCCGCAAATGGCGAGGCAGCAGGGTCGCCTGCTGCCTTAACCGCCGGACTGCATTGATCCTCTGCATGTCGCGGCGCAAGCGGAATTGCCAGCATAACTTCGTCTTCCACCAGCGACCACACATCCGTCTGCGCAGTGGCCGGCACGCCGTCGAGATCGTCTATCTCTCCTGTGTCGGCCTCTGAGCCGTTAGACAAAACCAGCAAGTTCGTCTGAATCGACAGCGGGTATATCAGTTTGCCCAGACAACGTTGGCACAGTAGATCGACCTTGCCTGTGACTGTCATATGCAATCGCAACCGTTGCCGGGAATCGCGACCGCCCTTCACCTCGAATTGCAATGCACCGGCCGCGTCATGCAGGCTGTCGCCGAGCCTCGCAAATTCGCTGACAGGCACGCTGCCGCTTAACTGCTCACCGGCGCTGGCAAATTCAACACTATCGATGAGAGGCCGTGCAGACATAAACCGCGCATGATAATATTTTCGCGCCGATCTGTCAAAACAAGATAACAGAAAATCCATTTAACGCAGGGACTTAGCAAACGAACCCGATGGCTCACCCCGCCCCCGCCGTTCTTGTGCTGGCTTCGACTTCCCCGTATCGCCGCGAGCTGCTGGCGCGATTGAAAATTCCGTTTGCAATCGCCTCACCCAATGTCGATGAAGCGCCGCTCGCGGATGAAGAACCGGCGCCCCTCGCATTACGCCTGGCATGCAGTAAAGCTGAGACCGTTCGCTACGCATGGCCCGATGCGCTGATCATCGGCAGCGATCAGGTCGCAGTCGTCGGGAACACCGTCCTCGGTAAGCCGGGCAATTTTGACAATTCCGCCAGCCAGCTCAAGCAGATGCGCGGCGAGCGGGTTCAATTTCATACCGCAGTGTGCGTGCTCAATACGCGTACCGCGCTCCAGCAGACGGCGCTGGTCACCATCACCGTTCACATGCGCGAATATTCGGACGAGCAGATAGAGCGCTACGTTCTAAGCGAAACGCCCTACGACTGCGCCGGCAGCGCACGCATCGAGGGCCTCGGTATTGCGCTGGTGGAAAAGCTGGACGGTGACGATCCCACTGCATTGATCGGGCTGCCGCTTATCGCGTTATGCAAGATGCTGCGCAATGAAGGCATTCAGCTGCCTTAATTACACGGACATGGACATGGACGCGAGCACAGCGCACGGAACATTACATCTGATACCGGTAACCCTGGGCGACACCGACCCGCATCTTTCGTTAGCGCATTCCGCCTTGCACGCGGCACGCGCGCTCGACTATTTCCTGGCGGAAAACGCCAAGACTGCACGGCAATTCTTAAAAAGCATCGGGCATCCCAAAGCCCTGCGCGAACTGCAAATCGAATCCTTCGACAAGGACAGCAGTCCTGAGCGCGCCACCGAACTGTTGCAGGCCCTCACGGCCGGACGCAGTGCCGGCGTCTTGTCCGAGGCAGGCTGTCCGGCGATTGCGGATCCGGGTGCACTGCTGGTCGCCGCCGCGCATCGCATGCATATTCGCGTCGTGCCGCATATCGGGCCATCCGCGATGATGCTCGCGTTGATGGCGTCGGGATTCAACGGCCAGCGCTTTGCATTTCATGGCTATCTGCCGGTGCCGAGAGATGAGTGTCGCCGCGCGATAGTCTTGCGTGAAAACGAATCGCGTGCACAGGGCATGACGCAGATATTTATAGAAACGCCTTACCGCAACGATCAGTTGCTGCAGACTTTTCTTGGCACGTGTGCGGGAACTTCCCGGCTGTGTGTCGCGAGCGACTTAACGCTCGCAACCGAATCTGTGCGTAGCGCGACCATTACGGAATGGAAAGCCAACTGTGGAGAAATCGGCCGGCGGCCAAGCGTGTTCCTCCTTTACGCAAGTTGATCAGCGCAATTGCGCGCCGCTCGACGCCGTCACTTTTACCAGCGCTTCAGCCATTGCCGCGCCGAATCTTCGCGCGACTCTTTCAGCTATGTTTTCGTGCGGCGTGAAGTCGACGACGTCTTCCGCCTTGATCACATCGCGCGCTACCGAGTCGACACTGCCGAGGGCGTCGGCTAATCCGAGTTCGATACTTTTGGGTCCGACCCATACCAGCCCGCTAAAAAGTTCCGGCGTTTCTTTCAGGCGCTTGCCACGTCCCTCGCGCACGACGGCGATGAATTGTTCGTGGATTTCAGAAAGCATCTTTTCCGCAAACGCCTTGTGGGCGGGGTTCACCGGTGAAAATGGATCCAGAAATTTTTTGTTCGCGCCCGCGGTAATCGCGCGCCGCTCGACGCCCAGCTTTTCCATCGTGCCGGTGAAGCCGAAGCCGTCCATGACCACGCCGATCGAACCAACGATGCTTGCCTTGTCGACATAAATCTTGTCGGCGGCCGCCGCCACGTAGTAGCCGCCGGAGGCGCAGATGTCCTCAACTACCGCATATAACGGGATGTTCGGATACAAGCCTCGCAGGCGCTTGATTTCGTCGTTGATATAGCCTGCTTGCACCGGACTCCCGCCTGGACTGTTGATGCGCAGAACGACGCCCTGCGTGTTGCTGTCTTTGAACGCGGCCTGCAAGCCGGTCATCACATTATCGGCACTGGCCTGGCCTTCAGAGGCAATGACGCCACGCAGTTCGACCATGGCAGTGTGCTTGCCGGATGATTTTTCGCCGCCTTTTTTTAGCCATCCCATGCCCAGAAACAGCACGACAAACAAGTAAATCAAGACCAGCGTCTTAAACGCCATGCCCCAGCGGCGCGCAGCGCGCTGTTCCGCGACGGCCGCGAGCGCAACCTTTTCAAGGACATTGCGCTCCCAGCCGTCCCCGGTATTGCGCGGATCTAAATCAGCCATTGCGATTTTCTTTCTAAAAGGCGGGTAATGAAAATTGTGGAGAGCGATGTTCCAAAGGTGCGCGAAGACTCTCCCTCACGCTGTGTGGCGCTCCAGCAAATAAACGCTGCCGTCGCGTTCCTCGATGGGCGCCGCTACGAGTCGTTCACCTTTGCACGGTCCCATAATGCAATGACCGGTATCGGGCTCGTAAGTTGCGCCATGCGTTGCGCAGATCAAGTATAACCCAGCTTTATCGAAGAACTCGCCCTCCATCCAGTCGAGTTCGACCGGAATGTGCGCGCAACTGTTGAGGTAGCCGTAAACCTTCCCGTCATATCGAATCACGAATGCTGCGGCATCCCGGCCGTCCCTTTGCGTTATGAAGCGCACACCGGCGCCGCCGTCGATCAGTCCGGCGCTTGCGCAAATCAGGCGTTGGTGCGGAGCCATTGCCATAAATCCCGTGGTTGGTCGAGGCAGGCGAGCGGATGCAATTCAAGAAGCTGGCCGCGCGGGTGTGCACCGTAGGCTACCGCAACGCTGTCGATTCCGGCGTTGGCCGCCATCTGCAAATCGTGCGTCGTGTCGCCTATCATCACCGTTTCGCCAGGCGCCATTTCAAGCATGCTGGTCAGATCGAGCAGCATGTGAGGCGCTGGCTTGTTTGCCGACTCCTCACCACATCGCGTCGCATGAAAGTACGGGGCAAGACCGGTTTTCTCGAGAGCTCTATCGAGACCGCGCCGGCTCTTACCTGTCGCAATCGCAAGTCGATGGCCAGCCGCATGCAGTTCATGCAACAGTGCTTCCGCACCCGCAAACAGCGGCGTTTGCGGATCGCGCAACCGGAAATGATAACCATAGCGTTCGACGACTTGCGGATACACGTCCGGATTGACGCCGGGCAGCACATAGGCCAGCGCGTCATTGAGCCCAAGGCCGATGATGTGCTGCGAACGCTCGTCCGACGGCACCGGCAGTCCAACGTCCGCGCAAGCAGCTTGCAGCGACGCGACGATGACTGCGGTCGAGTCCATCAAAGTGCCGTCCCAATCGAATACCACCAGTTCAAAGCGTTTGCCCACGCCGTTTAGTCCAGTTTTTCCAGAAAACGTTGCAATTCGACGGGCACCGGCGCTTCGATGACCAGTTTAGCGCCGCTCGCTGGATGTTTGAAGCCGACGCTCGCAGCATGCAGGAACATGCGCTTTAAGCCATTGCGCGCGAGTTCTTTATTGAGATCGAAATCGCCATATTTGTCGTCGCCTGCAATGGGGAAGCCCAAGTGCGCCAGGTGCACGCGGATCTGATGCGTGCGCCCGGTTTTCAGTTCAGCGCGCAATAAACTATAGGCGCCCCACGCTTGTTTCAGTTCAAACACAGTATGCGATTCCTGCCCGTCGTCGTGGACCGCGACCCGCCGTTCCCCTGACGCCAGCAAATATTTGTGCAGATTGAGTCGGACGGCCTGCTTCTTGTTGCGCCACACGCCTTTGACAAGCGCCAGATAGAATTTTTTGAAATTCCCATCGCGCAATTCGGCATGCATGGCGGTCAATGCGCTGCGTTTTTTGGCGATCAACAGCACGCCCGACGTGTCGCGATCGAGCCGGTGCACGAGTTCAAGGAATCGCGCTTGTGGACGCTGGCCCCGCAGTTGCTCGATTACGCCGAAGCTCAAGCCGCTGCCGCCATGCACTGCCAGCCCGGACGGCTTGTTGAGCACCAGGATGTGCTCGTCCTCAAACAGCACCGCGCGCTCAAGTTCGGCGCTGACCGGCAGCGCGGCCCGGACACTGGCCGCCGCCACACGCACCGGCGGTATCCGTACTTCATCGCCGGTCTTGATGCGATAGTCCGGTTTGGCGCGACCGCCGTTGACCCGCACTTCGCCGCTGCGCAGGATCCGGTAAATATGGCTTTTCGGCACGCCTTTAAGCAGCTTTACGAGGTAATTATCGATGCGCTGTCCGCCCGTTTCTTCCCCGACCAGGCGACGCGAAACCGTATTTTTGCCCAAATCCTTCATTGTGCTTATACTATTCGCCGGTAAGAAGACTTTAAGGACTGTGTTGTCCTCAAGCCTCAGGCGGTTCACCGCGGCGGTTGCCGCAGGTAACGCCGGGTGGAATGGCCCAGCGCCATGCAGTCTCTGTCCAGGTACAGTGAATCGAAGCGCGGGAGACGTTGCCCGTTGGTGAGATAACCGGTGCCGAAACCCAATGGTTAATGTCGCTCACCAAATAAAGTAGCGATGGTAGTCGAAATACGCGCTCACAGCACACGAAAACCTTTGTTGACGCAGCGATGGCGACCGCGGTGCGATGCACCGAAAGCCCAAGTTTTCCGCTGCTCACTGACGAATTTTGACGGCAAACAGCGAAAGTCATTTTTACGTAGTCACCCACATAGATGAACATTTTTCGTGACTGAATGATCAAGCATTAGCGCGCGGCGCGATGAAAATTTCCGCGCGTGAGTTTGCCCATCCCGTGACACTGAGCGCGGGAGAAGAAAAAAATGAAACGCATGTTGTTTAATGCGACGCAGTCCGAAGAACTTCGCGTCGCCATAGTAGATGGTCAAAAACTGCTCGATCTGGACATCGAGTCCGCCGGCAAAGAGCAGCGTAAAAGCAATATTTACAAAGGTGTCATCACACGCGTCGAGCCCAGCCTCGAAGCGGCCTTTGTGGATTACGGCAGTGAACGCCACGGTTTTCTCCCCTTCAAAGAGGTTGCCCGAGCTTACTTCAAGTCCGGCGTAGACGCCGCGCGTGCGCGCATTCAGGATGCGCTGCATGAAGGCCAGGAACTCATCGTCCAGGTCGATAAGGACGAACGCGGCACCAAGGGCGCCGCCCTCACCACCTTCATCAGCCTCGCTGGCCGTTATCTGGTGCTGATGCCGAACAATCCACGCGGCGGCGGTGTATCGCGCCGCATCGAAGGCGAAGAGCGCGCCGAACTGCGCGAAACCATCGACCAATTGGAAGTGCCTGCCGGCATGAGCGTGATCGCGCGCACCGCCGGCATCGGCCGCAATGCAGAGGAACTCGGCTGGGATTTGAACTACCTGCTCCAACTGTGGCGCGAAATCGAAAACGCTTCGACCGGTCAGAACGGCGCATTTCTGATTTACCAGGAATCGAGCCTCGTGATCCGTGCGATTCGCGATCATTTCTCCCAGGACATCGGCGAGATATTGATCGATACCGAAGACATCTACGAGCAGGCGCGCGCCTTCATGGGCCACGTGATGCCCGCGAACGTGAACCGCGTCAAACTTTACAAAGACGACGTGCCGCTCTTTTCGCGTTTTCAGATCGAGCACCAGATCGAAACTGCGTTTTCGCGCCAGGTCACGCTGCCTTCCGGCGGCGCGATCGTCATCGACCATACCGAAGCGTTAGTGTCGATCGACGTCAACTCCGCGCGCTCGACGCGCGGCGCTGACATCGAAGAGACTGCGTTTCGCACAAACCTGGAAGCCGCGGACGAACTCGCGCGCCAGTTGCGCTTGCGCGACCTCGGCGGATTGATCGTCATCGACTTTATCGACATGGAAAGCGGACGCAATCAGCGCGAAGTTGAAAATCGCCTGCGCGATGCTCTGCACGTCGATCGCGCGCGCGTTCAAACCGGCAAGATTTCGCGCTTCGGCCTGCTCGAACTCTCACGTCAGCGTCTGCGTCCGGCGTTGGCCGAGAGCAGCCATATCCCCTGCCCGCGTTGCCATGGCACGGGTCATATCCGTGGCATCGAATCCACCGCACTGCATATCCTGCGCATCCTGCAGGAAGAAGCGATGAAGGAAAATACAGGCGCCGTGCACGCGCAGGTGCCCGTTGATGTCGCAACTTACCTGTTGAACGAAAAACGCGCCGAGTTTCACTCGATTGAGCAGCGCCTCAAGGTCAACGTCGTGTTGATTCCAAACATTCATCTCGAGACGCCAAACTATACGGTCACGCGCCTCAAGCATGAAGAACTGAATCAGGCCGACCTGCCGCCGCCGAGCTATGAGATGGTGGCGGTGCCCGAGAAGAACGACGGTCTGTTGCCGTCCGCGCAGACCGAACCTGCGCCGCCGCGCCCGGAAGCTGCAGTAAAAGGTATAACCCCGTCGCAACCGGCGCCGATCGTTGACCACACGCCCAAAGCGACGCCGGTCACCGCCGGTTCCCAGGCGGAAGTTTCCATAATCAGCAAAATTTTTGGCTGGTTCAAACGACCAGCTGCCGAAGCGACAGAGCTGAAACCACAGGCTGTCACGCGTGAGCGTACCGACCGGGGTGATCGCGGAGAACGCGGTCAGCGCCGGGGGCGCCCTAACGGCCAGCGCCGCGATCAAAAACGCGACGAGCCGCGTGGCGAGCGCCCCACGCAGGCAGGACGCAGCGAAACGAATTCAGAAGGCGCTCAGCGTCAACAGCAGCGCGGCCGTACCGGTGAGCCGCGACCGCCGCGTGAACCGCGCGAGCCGCGACCGCCGCGCGATGGCCAAGAGCAGCAACCGCGCCGCGAAGGTCAGCAACCGCGTCAGCCGCGTCCCGAACGGCCTGAGCAGACGCCAGCGGAGGCGGGAGATGCTTCGGTGTCCGCGCGTGAACAGACACCTCGTACTGAAGGCGAAGCACGCGAAGGTCATGAAGGCGGGCGTCGCCGCCGCCGCGGTGGCCGTGGAGGCCGTGATCGGGCCGAGCGACACGAGGCGCCAGCTAATGCCGAGGGCGTGCAGCCGATAGCAGCCGTAGCCAACAATGGTTCTGATTCAACCATTGCCACAGTTGTTGCACCGCTGATGGAAGCCGAGTCATCGCTGACGCATCAGCCGGACGTGCCGCAAGTGTCAGCGCCACTTGCGCCGTTCGAGATGCCGCAGGCCGCCGCGGTTAAAGAAGTTGCGTTACTACATGATCCGCGCCCACAACCCGTTGCCGAACGTGTCGTCGAACACGTCGCTGCCGAGGTCGCGGTGATCGCGCCTGCAGTGTCGCTCGCGCATGCCCCATTGATGCTACCGGCCGACTTGGAGCAGGTCGAGACCAGCGCCGAAAAAGTGCGCGTAGCGGCAACCAAAGTCGATGCTGTGCCTGCATCGCGGGCCCCGCGCTTGCGGCCGCCTCCGCCCTCTATGAGCAACGCGCCGCTGGAACAGGTGGAAACAAGGAAGTAACCTAAAAATGCCGGGGAATCCCCCGGCATTTTTTCAGACGCGTCGAGCTTGCCGCAAACGCTCGGCCAGGATCTCGGTCACTGCATCTATCATATCGCGCACCTGCTCGGAGCCGCGCGGTCCACCGTACTACGGGGTCTGGCACGTCGCGGAGCGAAGCAGAGCTGTCACGATGAACTTCGCCCTCGCGTATCAATCCAATGTTCACTTATGAATTTTCAGAGCCGGTTTCTGCAGAGCATTTTTTTATCGTCACGGCTAAGTCGCCTGATTGCGATACTAATCATTGCAACTGTTGTAGTCATGGGAGTGTTTTTTCTGGTATTCGCGTTGGTCGTTGGCGCACTGATGGGCACTGTTATATTCGGCCGACTGTGGTGGCTGACGAGGAAGTTGCGCGTCCGACGCAATGGCGGTGTAATTGAAGGCTCTTTTTGGGTCGAACCAAAAAGTCAGCGCACCATCGTCGACGGGAAGACAGACAAAAAAAGTCTAGCGCTTCCTGACTAAGGCGTCAGCGCGGCGCAACCCTCAATGCGGCTCGCGTCCGGAAGGTTCCGGCCCTCGTTGTTGCCACGTCGCCCGGCGCACCTGGCGGCGACGCATTGGAACTGACGGCGCATTTTCTGCATATTCACGAATTCTCAACGTCACCGCGGTTCGGATTTCTTCCGGAAGCGAACGGGCCGCAAACTCGAAGCGCGAGCTGATTGTCTGCGCCGTCTTATCGCCAGCGGCCGCATCGCGCGCATCGAGTATGCCATCCGGAACAGGCGGCCCGGCTTTTGCGCCGTCATGAAAAAATCCCCGGTTCTTGCGCCACTCCAGCGCGCGTTCGCTTGTATCGATGCCGTAACACAGCTGGAACGACTCGATCTCATCGGCGCTGTCTTGCCACACGAACAAATCGAAATATTCGTCGTGAAACCACCGGCGACGGCTTACCGGCTCTCCTTGCACTACGCCCACAATTTCTCGCATCATAGTTATTTTCGCCCGCCGGTTGCCGATACGGCACAGCACCCAGCGTGACGCCTCCAGTCGAGTTTTCAGGACACATCGCGTGCGAATACTTATCTTCGACACCGAGCTGTCAGCCTGGTTCGCCATTCAATGCCTCTCTTGCCCCCTCAGCAGCTATGCGTAACGCATTGTCAGACCACTCAGTTCTTGCGCGATTAAAGCTGACTGAGAAATTTGGACAGATCCGGCCTAATTAGGCCTCGTCGCGCTCAAACATGCATAACGGCGCGCTGGAAGCGAGGTTGGCACTCTGCCCGGCTACCGTTAGTGCCGGCGGCACCACGCCTCGCGAAACAGCGCCTTCATCGCAAATGAAATTACGAAATGGGGAAAACTACTCAAGGAAATGGGAATCAAGGGCGATTTGAACGCCGCCGCCAACCGCTCACCGCATCAATCGGCTGATGATGGCAACGACCATCAAACCACGCAACTATTTTACTCGATGCGCCGAATGTCGCTCCGTCAAAGACTGCCTGGGGCGATGAGACAAATCAGGTACTGACGCCAACCGTATAGCGAAAACTCAGATTTTCGATCCCGGTCAACACCCAATTGCCGGCTTGCCGATCATAATCAAGTTGGAGCTTTCCAGAAACTTGAACCTGCTCTTCGTTTGCGGCTGGATTATTTTGAGTCGTCACGTATATGACGAGCGCCCGTCCTTTTGGCGTATCTTTTGCCTCGAGAATCACGACGCGTCGAAATTCATCGGCATCGAATGTCCACTCGTTCCCGCCGCCCATTCCCGACGACTGCGAAACGCGCACGACCTTCCCCACGATATCGCGGGCGATTTTTTCAGCGTTGACTTCGGAATCGAAGGATTGCGATTGTTGAACGGAACGTAGGCCGTCGACCTGACGACTCATTTCGGCTCGGGTCGCCGGGTCGGGGCCGCACCCCGTTAACGTGACAACGGTTGCAGCAACACTGGCTGCGCCGTAAATCGTGGCCGACCAGTGTTGCATGCGATGACAATGTAAGTTGGTGAACTTCAGATGCGCGGCTCGTGTGTTGCGTCTGAGTTAATTTTACCGCGAACCGCTGCTACCGGTGCCCGAAGTCGTCGAGTGCTCGACGTGCCACCCATGCCGCCGGTCCCGCCGCTCGAGCCGGTACTGCCCGTAGCGCCCGACGAAGACCCTTTAGAGGACGGCGACCGGTTTGTCGTGGAGCCGCCGGTGCCAGTGCTACCCGAGCTCCCCTTGTTGGGTGAGTCACTCGAAACACTCGGCATCGACCCCATGCCGTTCCCCCTGTTAATAGTATCGGCGCCCGTGGTACTGCTACCCATCGGATGGTCGCCAAAATCGACACGCGGGTGCAGACGAAAGATGCCGATTCAGCAGTAGGATTCAGCCGTCGGACGCAGCGGCCAAAACTTACATTCATGGCGGCATACTCAAAATCGGCAGAGTTAGCGCAGGTTAACGGCTATAAATAGAAAAGATGGGACGGAATGCTTCACGTTCATTGGCTCAACCGGGTCAAGCGAGGAATGCCGTATGTTCCGCTCCACATTGGAAATTTTGCAGGCGCATGGTATTTTGGTCGCTTACATCCGTCCATCATCAGATGCCGTCTGGCCGCTGCGCACGCAGCGATCAGCAAATGGGCGCATCGCAGACAAATGAAGGGCCTTTTTATGATCACGCAAGCGCGCCGGCCACTGGGGTGGGTTCTACTCGCGGCGCTGCTCGCCTATCTGATGTATCTGACTTTTACGGCTTACCTGAGCCCCGATTTTCTGATCGGTTATGCGAATTTGTTTTCGTGTTAAACGCGCATACAGCGTAAGACCGATTCGAAATCGGCTCATACCATTTCGGCGATAACTGCCGATGACAATGCCGACGCGGATATGCAATACTGTCGCCGCTTCCGAACATATAGCCATCACGAATGCCTAAACAATTGCAGTTAGCAGCCGATTCACGATGCAATCTCCGCCGCCTGCGGCCGTCCCGTCCCGCACCCGCCGTCACGCAACTTATGCGCAGCTGTCAGCAGTAAGCAAATAAGCATGGCCGCGACATTGCTGGATGGGGCTGTCATCGCCCAAAGAGTATATGCGCAGCTTAAAGAGCGCATTCAACGCCTGCATGTCCGCGGCGTCCAACCTGGTCTTGCTGTGATTCTGATCGGAGAAAATTCAGCGTCGCGAATTTATTTGAAGAACAAAGCGCAGGCGTGCGAGGTCGTCGGCGTGCATTCGGAGATTCTCCGGTTTCCGGCGGACTGCAGCGAGGACGAGGTCGTTAGGAGGCTGCAGGCGTTAAACGCGAATCCGCGTCTTCACGGCATACTCGTGCAATTACCGCTGCCTGCGCACCTGAATTCCGAGCGCATTCTGCAGGGCATCGCGCCCGCCAAGGATGTCGACGGTTTCAATTGGGTAAATCTGGGCGCGATGGTTGCCGGGCATACGCTGCTCGCGCCGTGCACGCCGCTGGGCGTGATGACAATCCTCGATTATGCGCAGGTGCCGATCGAAGGCCGCAACGCAGTCGTGATCGGGCGCAGCGCAATCGTCGGCAAGCCGCTGGCGCTCATGTTGATTGCGCGCGGCGCGACCGTCAGCGTGTGCAGTTCCAAAACTGCTGACTTGCGGCAGTACACGTCGATGGCCGATATTCTCGCGGTGGCGGTGGGCCGCCCAGGTCTCGTCGATGGCTCCATGATCAAACCGGGCGCAGTGGTGATCGACGTTGGCATCAATCGTCTGCCGGACGGCAAATTGGTCGGCGATGTCGATTTTGCATCGGCAAGCCAGGTCGCTTCGCGCATCACGCCGGTACCGGGTGGCGTTGGGCGCATGACGGTGGCCATGTTGCTCGAAAATACCGTGACTGCCGCTGAACGCAGTGTCGGCATCGGGGCGAATTACCCCGCGCAGTAACGCGTGCGGCTCAGGGTTGCGACGCAGTGGGCGGCTGGCGCTCCTCCAGCATCTGGAAGAAGATTTCGTCGCGCTTGATCATGCCCAGTTCGCTGCGCGCGCGTTCTTCAATTGCATCGAGCCCCTGTTTTAAATCGCGCACTTCGGCATCAAGCGCTGCGTTACGCATCACGAGCTTTTGGTTGGTCTCGCGTTGCGCGCGCACCTGCTGATCAACGTCCCATACGCGCAACCAACTGCCTTTGCCGAGCCATAGCGGATGCTGAAGCAGAGCGATCAAGGCAATCAGCGCGAGGGTTACGAGTTTCACGCTGTGCCCGTCACCCTATCACCGCAGTTGATAGAACGCGGCCCGACCCGGGTACGCTGACGCGTCTCCAAGGTCTTCCTCGATGCGCAGCAACTGGTTGTATTTGGCAAGGCGGTCCGACCTGCATAACGAGCCCGTCTTGATTTGCAGCGCATTCGTCGCCACTGCGATGTCGGCAATCGTGGTGTCCTCGGTTTCGCCCGAGCGATGGGACACCACCGATGTGTAGCCTGCGCGCTTGGCCATTTCGATCGCTGCGAGCGTTTCAGTCAGCGTACCGATCTGATTGACTTTGATCAAGACTGAATTGGCGATGCCTTCAGCGATGCCCCTCGCGATAATTTTCGTGTTCGTCACGAACACGTCATCGCCGACGAGCTGAACTTTTTTGCCCAGCCGTTGCGTAAGCAACTTCCAGCCGTCCCAATCGTTTTCGGCCATGCCGTCTTCGATGCTGATGATTGGGTATTGCTCGCACCAGCCGGCGAGGAGTTCGACCAATTCGGCAGCTTTGAGCGTCTTCCCTTCGCAACCGAGCGTATAGACGCCATCGGCATAAAACTCGGAGCTGGCACAGTCGAGGGCGAGCGCAACATCGACGCCGGGCACATAGCCCGCATCGCTTATCGCTTCCATGATCAGCTTGATCGCCGCCTCGTGATTTTTCAAGTGCGGCGCAAACCCGCCTTCATCGCCGACTGCCGTCGACAGACCTTTTTGCTTGAGGAGTTTTTTCAACGCATGAAACACTTCGGAACCGCACCGTAAAGCGTCTTTGAAAGTCGGCAGCCCCAGCGGAACGAGCATGAACTCCTGCAAATCGAGGCTATTGTCGGCGTGCGCGCCGCCGTTGATAACGTTCATCATCGGCACCGGCATCGACATCGCACCCGCGCCACCGAGATATCGATGCAAAGGCAAACCACACTCCTCCGCCGCAGCCTTGGCGACCGCCAGCGACACAGCGAGCGTGGCATTCGCGCCGAGGCGCGCTTTGTTTTCAGTGCCGTCAAGTTCGATCAGCGTTTGATCGATGAAGCGCTGCTCTACCGCGTCGAGGCCGATGATGGCCTCGCAGATCTCCGTGTTGACGTTTTCGACCGCGCGCTGCACGCCTTTGCCGAAATAGCGCTTCTCATCGCCATCGCGCAATTCGATAGCCTCGCGCGAGCCGGTCGATGCGCCCGACGGCACTGCGGCGCGGCCAAGCACGCCGGACTCGAGCAAAACATCGGCTTCCACGGTCGGAAATCCCCTCGAGTCCAGTATCTCCCGCGCAATGACATCGACTATGGCACTCATTAGTTTTCCTGACCCGTGACTAGTTGTTCGGCGAATCCGCGCTGCTTGACCAGCGCATCGAGCGCCTGCAAGGTTTCGAGTAAAACTTTCATGTGCTGAAGCGGCCATGCGTTGGGACCGTCCGACAACGCTTGGGCGGGATTGGGATGCGTTTCCATGAACAGCCCGGCGATTCCGCTGGCGACGGCAGCGCGCGCCAACACCGGAATAAATTCGCGTTGACCGCCGCTTGATGTGCCCTGCCCGCCCGGCAACTGTACTGAATGCGTGGCGTCGTAGACGACCGGGCAACCGGTGTCGCGCATGATCATCAACGAGCGCATGTCTGAAATCAGGTTGTTGTAACCGAAGCTCGCACCGCGCTCGCATACGAGGATGTTGTCCTGTTTACTGACCTCGCGCGCCTTGTCGACGACATTCTTCATGTCGCCGGGCGCCAGGAATTGGCCCTTCTTGATGTTTACCGGCCTGCCCGCGCTTGCTGCGGCATGAATGAAATCGGTTTGGCGGCACAAGAACGCCGGCGTTTGAAGCACGTCCACAACGGCCGCGACAGTTTTAATTTGTTCGATATCGTGAATGTCGGTCAACACCGGCACGCCGATCTGGGCCTTCACGTCGGCAAGAATCTTCAGGCCTTCGTCCATGCCCACGCCCCGGAATGATTTGCCCGAGCTGCGGTTCGCCTTGTCGAACGACGACTTGTAAATGAAAGGCACACCAACCGCCTCGCAGATTTCCTTGAGCTGGCCGGCGGTATCGAATGCGAGCTGGCGCGACTCGATCGCGCAGGGGCCTGCTATCAAAAAGATCGGTCGGTCAAGCCCGTCTTCGAATCCGCACAGCTTCATAAGTGCCGCTTCGGCGAACACCGCAGGCGCAAGGCCGCTACCCGCCCCCGCTGCGCGCGCCGAGTCCGCGCCGCTCCTGCTATTAAAAAGATCGGTCGGTCAAGCCCGACTTCGAATCCGCACAGCTTCACGGCGCGTTACGCGATGTTCAGCAGCTTCGGCGCTGCGGCGGGAAACGAGCCGGTGGATTTTGCATTGCTCAATGCGGCGCGAACGAAAGCATTGAACAGCGGATGGCCGTTGCGGGGGGTTGAGGTAAATTCGGGATGGAACTGGCAACCGACGAACCACGGGTGCGCGTGCCGTCCTTCAGTGGGCAATTCGATCATTTCGCACAACTGCTCTTTGATCGAGACGCCGGACATGCGCAAACCGCCAAGTTCAATGCGCGGCAGATAATGGTTGTTGACTTCGTAGCGATGCCGATGCCGCTCGATAATGCGGTCGGCGCCGTAAACTTCGCGCACCGTGCTGCCGGCCTTCAGCAAGCATTCCTGGCCGCCCAGGCGCATGGTGCCGCCAAGATTGGAGGTCCTGTCGCGATGCTCGACTTGGCCGTCGCGCTCCTGCCATTCGGTGATCAACGCG
This sequence comes from Betaproteobacteria bacterium, assembly GCA_025353085.1. Taxonomy (GTDB): domain Bacteria; phylum Pseudomonadota; class Gammaproteobacteria; order Burkholderiales; family SG8-41; genus PALSA-1004. Next base: position 33,206 of record JANXRI010000212.1, on the reverse strand, counting down.
ATGACGGGATGAGGCGTGTCCGGCTCGAATTCCGTGCTGTGCGCACCTTCGAGGCCAACCACATTGCGCGCGAATTCGATCACTGCCAGCTGCATGCCCAGGCAAATCCCGAGATACGGTAACTTGTTCTCGCGCGCGAACCGAATCGCCTTTATTTTGCCCTCGACCCCGCGCTTGCCGAAACCGCCCGGAACGAGGATGGCGTCCATGTTATCAAGGCTGCCGGTGCCGTTCTGCTCGATCGATTCGGAGTCGATGTAATTGATATTGATTTTGGCGCCGGTGTGTATGCCCGCATGGATCAATGCCTCGGACAACGACTTGTACGACTCGGTCAAATCGACATACTTACCGACCAGCGCTATTGAAACCGTGCGGGTCGGATGCTCGAGCGCATAAACGAGTTTGTCCCACACCGAGAGGTCGGCCTTTGGTGGCGTCAATTCCAGCTTGCGGCAAACGATATCGTCGAGATTCTGCTCATGCAGCATGCCCGGGATTTTGTAAATGCAGTCGGTATCGACCGCTGATATCACGGCTCCGACTTCGACGTTGGTGAACAGCGCGATCTTGCGCCGCTCGTCGGCCGGCAGAGTGCGGTCGGCGCGGCACAACAACACGTCGGGTTGAATACCTATTTCGCGCAGTTCCTTGACCGAGTGCTGGGTGGGCTTTGTTTTGATCTCGCCAGCCGAAGCGATAAAGGGCACGAGCGTCAGATGTATGTAGCAGACGTTGTTGCGCCCGATTTCAATTCCCATCTGGCGGATCGCCTCGAGAAAAGGCAGCGACTCGATGTCACCGACCGTCCCGCCGATTTCAACGATCGCCACTTGTGCATCGGCGGCGCCGCGGCCGATAAAGAGTTTGATTTCATCGGTGATGTGCGGAATCACCTGCACGGTGCCGCCGAGATAATCGCCGTGCCGCTCTTTCTTGATGACGCTCTCGTAGATCTGGCCGGTCGTAAAGTTGTTGCGCTTGCCCATTTTAATGCTGACGAAGCGCTCGTAATGGCCGAGGTCGAGATCCGTTTCGGCGCCGTCATCGGTGACGAACACTTCGCCGTGCTGGAAGGGACTCATGGTCCCGGGATCCACATTGATGTAGGGATCCAGTTTCAACATCGAGACTTTGAGGCCGCGTGTTTCGAGGATGGCGGCGAGGGAGGCGGCAGCGATACCTTTGCCTAGGGAGGAGACTACACCGCCTGTGACAAAGATATATTTAGTCATTTCATGTCTAGTCCGTTTACATATTCTAGCGCGAATCGACTGTCACACTCAATGAAATTCGCGCGTCCGCTTCATATTGGAGTCGCTGATTTCTTCGCTTCGCTCGCGAGATAGAGCCAGGTTTCGACCACCGTGTCGGGATTGAGTGACAAGCTGCCGATGCCCTCCTCCATCAACCATTTTGCAAGGTCCGGATGGTCGGAGGGACCCTGCCCGCAGATGCCGACATACTTGCCCGCCTTGCGGCAGGCCTGGATTGCCAGATGCAGCATGTGCTTGACCGCGGGATCACGCTCGTCGAAACCTTCGGCGATGATCCCTGAGTCGCGGTCGAGCGCGAGCGTCATCTGCGTCATGTCGTTGGAGCCGATCGAGAAGCCGTCGAAGTGCTCGAGGAATTGGTCGGCGAGAATCGCGTTCGACGGTATCTCGCACATCATTATTATGCGCAGCCCGTTTTCGCCGCGCTTCAAGCCGTTGTGGGCCAGTAACTCGATAACCTGCCTGGCTTCCCCGACGGTGCGCACGAACGGCACCATAAGCTCCACGTTGGTCAAGCCCATTTCGTCGCGCACTTTTTTCATCGCGCGGCACTCCAGCTCGAAGCAGTCGCGGAATGCCGCCGCGATATAGCGCGACGCGCCGCGAAAACCCAGCATCGGGTTTTCTTCGTGCGGCTCGTATTTGGAGCCGCCGGTCAAACTCGAGTATTCGTTGGATTTAAAATCCGACAGGCGCACGATCACCGGCTTTGGCCAGAACGCGGCGCCGAGAGTCACCACGCCTTCACACAATTTTTCGACATAAAACTCGACTGGGTTTGCGTAACCCGCCGCGTGTTGCTCGACCGCGATTTTGAGATCGCCGGGCAAATCCGGATAAGCAAGCACCGCCTTGGGATGCACGCCTATCATGCGCGCAATGATGAACTCGAGTCGCGCCAGGCCCACCCCGTCGTTGGGCAGGCGCTGGAACTCGAACGCAAGTTCCGGGTTACCGACATTCATCGTTATTTTGAGCGGCGCCTTGGGCATTGCCTCAAGCGAAAGGTCGATGACTTCCACTTCCAGAATGCCGCGGTAGACAAAGCCGGTATCGCCTTCCGCGCACGACACAGTCACCGATCGCCCTTCTTTCAGCACGCGAGTTGCATCGCCGCAACCGACGACTGCCGGAATGCCAAGTTCGCGCGCGATAATCGCGGCATGACAGGTGCGCCCGCCACGGTTCGTGATGATCGCCGATGCGCGCTTCATGACCGGTTCCCAGTCGGGATCGGTCATATCCGTCACCAGCACGTCGCCCGGCTGCACTCGATCCATTTCAGCCGCGCTTTGCACCAGCTTGACCGGTCCCGAACCGACTCGTTGGCCAATTGCACGTCCGGATGCAAGGACGTCAGACCGCTGCTTAAGCCGGTAACGGCGCAGGGTATCGACTTTCTCGCTTGCTTTAACGGTCTCCGGACGGGCCTGCAAAATATAAAGTTTGCCGTCGATACCGTCGCGGCCCCATTCGATGTCCATCGCGCGTTTGTAGTGCTGCTCGATGATGAGTGCAGAGCGCGCGAGCTCCTCGACGTCCGCATCGCTAATCGAAAAACGGCGCCGCTCGGGCTCGGGCACTTCGTCCGTGCGCACCGATTTACCAGCAGCGCGCGAATCCGTAAACGTCATGCGCAGCGCCTTGGAGCCCAGATTTCGGCGGATGATTGATTTTTTGCCTTGAACCAGCGCCGGTTTATACACGTAAAACTCATCGGGATTGACCTGCCCCTGCACCACCGTTTCGCCGAGGCCGTAGGCAGACGTAATGAACACGACCTGGTCGAATCCTGATTCCGTATCGAGCGTAAACATGACGCCGCTCGCCGCGAGATCGCTGCGCACCATGCGCTGAATGCCGGCGGACAATGCGACATCGGCGTGGATGAAATTCTTGTGCACGCGATAGGAAATCGCGCGATCGTTGTAGAGCGATGCAAACACGTGCTTGACCGCGTCGAGCACGCTTGAAAGCCCGTGAATGTTGAGAAAGGTTTCCTGCTGGCCGGCGAACGATGCATCGGGCAGGTCTTCGGCAGTCGCCGATGAGCGCACTGCGACTGACAAATCGCCATTCGCGCCGTGCTGCAACGTCTCATAGGCGGCGGCGATGTCCTGCTCAAGCTGTCCCGGAAAAGGTTGCGCAGTAATCCAGGCGCGGATTTCGCCGCCTGCCGCGGCGAGCGCATTGACATCATCCACGTTCAACGTGCGAAGCTTCTCTTCTATGCGATTGTCGAGACCCTCATGAGCGAGAAATTCGCGATAGGCATCCGCCGTCGTCGCGAAACCGCCCGGCACGCGCACGCCGGCGCCCGCCAGCTGACCGATCATTTCTCCTAATGAAGCATTTTTGCCGCCCACGCGTCCGACGTCGTGCATGCGAAGGTTTTCGAACGGGATGACATATTGATCCTTACTCATGGGCATCCTATTTAATTTGTGCAAAGCATCAAAAAAAGCTATTTTACCGGTTCTGTTTCCATTGACCATTGCAATGCCGCAAAAGCGCTCTGCCTTTTTCATCTCCGACCGCACCGGCATCACCGCCGAGATGCTCGGGCACAGTCTGCTCACGCAGTTTGAAATGGTGTCATTCAACGAGGTGACTTTGCCCTTCGTTGATTCAATTGAAAAGGCAAATGCTGCCGTCAAGCAAATAAATGACCAGGGCGCCAAAGATGGCACACGTCCGCTCATTTTCAGCACGCTAGTCAATCAGGAACTGTCGAGCGTCGTCGCCACCGCTAGCGCACTGTTCCTTGATTGCTTTGACATATTCATTCTGCCAATGGAAAAAGAACTCGGCGTCCTCGCGTCGCACGCGGTCGGCCGCTCGCACAGCGCCACCGATTTCGCCAACTATCATCATCGAATGGAAGCGGTAAATTATTCACTCAGTCATGATGACGGAGTGTCCACGCGCGATCTTGCTGACGCCGATGTGATTTTGGTCGGCGTGTCGCGCTGTGGGAAAACACCTACATGCCTCTATCTCGCGATGCAATTTGGCATTCGCGCCGCGAACTATCCACTCGTGCCTGAAGATTTTGCCAGCATGCAGTTGCCGGGCCAGGTCAAGTCACTGCGCAAGCGACTGTTCGGTCTCACCATCAAACCCGACCGGCTGGAAAAAATTCGTAACGAGCGGCGCCCCGGCAGCACCTACGCCACGCGCACCAACTGTGAATTCGAAGTACGCGAAGCTGAAGCGCTGATGCGCCAGGAAGGAATTCCCTACCTGGATGTGACGAGCAAATCGGTCGAGGAACTCGCGACGACGATATTGCAGCAGGCGAATCTCGTCCGCCGCGTCTATTGACGCCGGCTTGCCGCGTGTTGCTGACGGACGCGCTCGAACAAACAAACAGCCGCAGCGGCGGCGATATTCAGTGATTCAGCGTTCCCCGGCATCGGTATCGAAACGACCTCCTGTGCAGCCGCCATCAGCTCGGTCGACAACCCGGTGCCCTCGTTGCCGAACATCAAGGCGACCTGCCCCGTCAGATTAGTGTCGAACACCGACTTTTGCGCGCGATGGCTGGTCGCGATTACGCGTGCCTGCAATGTAGGCACCAGCTCAATCAAATCGCATTGCTCATAAATCTTCAGCATGAAGTGCGCGCCCATGCCGGCCCGCAGCACGCGCGGCGACCACGCCTGAACCGACGACTTTGAAATAAAAACATGCGCCATGCCCGCGGCAGCCGCTGAACGCAATAGCGAACCGAGATTGCCGGGATCCTGAATATCCTCGAGTAGCACGCACGCTGCCAGTTGCGCGGGCACGGCTGGCGGCCGCGGTGTCTTGACTACCGCCAGGATGCCGGTTGGCGTGGCGACAGTCGAGAGCTGATGAAAAAGTTGAGCCGAGAGCACCAGAGGCGCGACGGGCGCGAGAGCTTCAACGAGAGCCTTCACTTCGGGATTCGTCGCTCCGCTGTCGCTGATGACCAGCTCATCCGGCAGACCGACGTGTTCGCGATAGGCAGCGACGAGATGAGTGCCGTCGAGCAGTGACAAACCGAGCGTCTTGCGCTCGCGCGACGATTCCGCAAGTTTGAGCAAAGCCCTGAATCGCGTGTTATCGGCGGACACTATCCTCTTCATCGGGCGCACGTGCGAAAGCCGGCGAACACGTCGCGCCTGTCTGGCGTATAAAAATTGCGCCAGGTGTTGCGCAACAGCGCAGGGGTCGTTGCAAAGCACCCGCCACGCAGCACCTTATGATTCCCGAACCATGGCTCCGAATATTCCTGGTACGGGTCGCGTTCGAAACCCGGATAGGGAGTGAACCAGTCGGCAGTCCACTCCCACACGTTGCCAAGCATCTGGCGGCAACCCCACGCGCTGTCGCCGGTTTCAAATGCGCCAACGGGCGCGACTGAGCCCGAGACACCATAGAGATTCGCATGTAAGCCGTCAGGCGACTGATGGCCCCACGGATATACGCGCTTAGCTTCAGTGCCACCGGCATTTAGTAAAGTTGTCGCCGCGGCTTGTTCCCACTCGGCCTCAGTCGGCAGTCGGCGGCCAGCCCACCTGCACCAGGCGTCGGCTTCGTACCAGTTTATGTGAATGACGGCTGCCTGAGATGGCAAGGGAACGACTTGGTCAAAGACGCGGTGATACCACTCACCGCCTTGCTCAATCCAGTAAACCGGTGCGAGTGCGGCGGCCGCTTGACGCCATTGCCGGCCGGCTTCGCACCACCATTCAGCTCTCGCGTAGCCGCCGTCGTCGACAAACTCGGCGAACTCAGCATTGTTCACCGCCGCACGCGCGATCTCGAACGGCTTAAGAACGACCGGGTGTTCCCACTTTTCATTGTCGAAAACAAATTGATTGACGGGTGTTGCACCCAATAAATAATCTCCGCCCGCCACCGCCACATCGCCCACGCATGCGCTTGCCTGCGGACTCGTCATGATTTGGCGATGCGGCGCGCCATAGCCGTGAGTCTGGCGTGTGTACGTAAAGGCCTCGCAATGCATCTCTTCGTGCGCGGCCGCGAGTTCGGTGAAATAGCGCAACCCTGCATTGTCAGGTTCGCGCTCGAGCCGCTTGAGCACGCGCGTGAGCACGTCATCGAGAAAGCGCAGTACTGCATCCAATGGCAGCAGCGGTAGATTCCAGCGCGTGGCATGCGGCACCCGTGCCGAGTCGTAAAGCGAGTCTGCAGTCGGGATCAGCGAGGGCGCGCAATGATTCTCATCGAGATAGCGCAGGCACCAATATTCCTGAAACCACGCGAGGTGCGCAATCTCCCACAGCGGCGGATTTACGGTCGCCAGCCTCGGCCCCAGCAATTGTTCGCCCGTGAGGTCGCATGCAAGCGACAAGGTGCGCTCACGTGCCGCGCGCAAGCGGCTGGCCAGCACCGCCGCAGGCGTAGCCGTGATCAATCCGCGCGATTCGCTCTCTGCTATAGTTTGCGCTGCACCCATGGTGGCATTTTAGCTCAACGGCAACGCATGAAAATTGCACTCATCACGCCTGCGCGGCCCGTTGCGCACTCCGGTAATCGCAATACGGCATTACGCTGGTCCATGCTGCTGCGCGATCTCGGTCATCGGATTCGTGTGCAAACGGCGTGGGACGGCGCCAACGCCGATGTCATGATTGCGCTGCACGCCCGGCGCAGTCACGATTCGATCGCGCGCTTCGCCGCTGCATTTCCCAATCGCCCGCTCGTGCTGATGCTGACCGGCACCGATCTTTACGGCGACATACGGGTGGATGCCGAGGCCCAACTCTCTCTTGAACTGGCGACCCGCCTGGTCGTACTACAAGACGAAGGACTCAAAGAACTGCCGCGGCGTCTGCGGCACAAAACGCGGGTGATCTATCAGTCGACGCAACCCGTGAAAAAGGCAGCGCCGCTGAAGTCACGCTTCGAGATTTGCATCAGCGGTCATCTGCGCGAGGTCAAAGACCCGTTCCGGCTCGCCGCCGCCTTAGCGCACCTGCCGCCCGCGAGCCGCATCAGAGCAATCCAGGTCGGCGGTGCGCTAAAGAAATCGATGGAACGGGAAGCCAGGCAGTGGATGCGCCGCGAGCCACGTTATCGCTGGATCGGTGAAGTGCCGCACGGCGCCGCAGTGCGCCGCCTCGCGCGTGCGCGGCTTTTGATTATTAGTTCACGCCTTGAAGGCGGCGCCAATGTGGTCACTGAAGCGCTCGCGGCAGGCGTGCCGGTCATCGCGTCGCGGGTAGCGGGAAATGTCGGCATGCTGGGGCGAGATTACGCGGGATATTTTCCGCCCGGCGACGAACGCGCGCTTGCTCGCTTATTGTGGCGCGCCGAGTCGGCGCCGAAATTTTATGCCGAATTAAAGCGCCAATGCGCCGCCCGCCGCGACTTGACCCGGCCGCGGCGCGAAAAAGCCGCGCTACGACAGTTGATGCATGAGTTGAGCGCGTAGTTCGCGAACGTTAGTCCTTATCGAGCAAGAATCGAACTGGCGCGAAAGTACGCCGATGCGCCTCACAGGCGCCGTGCAAGCGCAATGCGTCCAGATGCCGGGCGGTGCCATAGCCCTTATGCCGGTCGAACCCATAGCCGGGATATTGCGAATGCAGGGCGACCATGAGCGCATCGCGTGAGGTCTTCGCCAGAATAGACGCTGCGGATATCTCGGGAATCAGCGAGTCGCCGCGGACGATGGCACGCGAAGGCAATGCAACCTGCGGGCAGAAAAGTCCGTCGACGAGTACTTCAGTAGGCAACCTGTCGAGCGCCTCCACCGCGCGACGCATTGCGAGCAGCGTGGCCTGCAGAATGTTCAGGGCGTCGATTTCCTCGACGGACGCGCTCGCGACGGCCCATGCAATCGCATACTTTTTAATTTTGGTCGCCAGCGCAACTCGCCGCACTGCGCTGAGCGTTTTGGAGTCCGCCAGGCCGGTGATGCCATGCCCGTCGCCTAAGATCACCGCCGCGGCAAACACCGGCCCGGCGAGCGGTCCGCGTCCCGCCTCGTCGACGCCGCAGCGCATGCTAGCTTTGCAGCATCGGTAAGACTGCTAGCGCCGCCTGCCGCGCCGCGCCGCGGTTGAGGCTGGCGCTCATCGCGGCGAACTTGCCGGCGATTCGATCGCGCGTGGCAACATCTGCGAGCAGATTGATCAGCGCCTGATTGAGATTTTCGGGCGTCGCGTCGTCCTGTATGAGTTCAGGCACGACAAACTCGCGGGCGAGTATGTTTGGCAACCCGTAGTAAGGCAGGTACCCCTTGCCTTGCAGCAGCCAGTAGGTCGCCGGTGGCATCTTGTATGTGATGACCATCGGTTTGTGCAGGAGTGCGGCCTCCAAGGTCGCCGTTCCTGATGCCACGAGCACGACATCGGCGGCCGCCATCGCGTCCTGCGCATGGCCAAACATAATGGTTAGCGGCAGGTTTTCGGCGTGGTTGTCGTACAGCGCGGTTTCGAACATTACGCGTGTTTCACGCGTGGTCAGCGGCGCGAGGAATACCGCATTCGGTAAGCGTGCGTGCAGCAGCTTGGCAGTCTGTATAAAGAGATCCGCCATGTACTGAAGCTCGCTCTGCCGGCTACCCGGCAGCAATGCCACTACCGGCACCGATGGCGGCAATCGCAACTGCTCACGTGCCGCATCGTCACGCGGAATCTGGTCGAGCAGATCGGCGAGCGGATGACCGACGAACGCAACGTCGATGCCAGCCTGGCGGTAAATATCCACCTCGAAAGGAAACAACGTGAGCATTTTGTTGACGGCGCGCTTTATTTTTCGCAACCGCTCACGCCGCCACATCCAGATCGCGGGGCTCACGTAATGGACCGTCGGAATGCCGCGTGCCTTGAGGCTGCGCTCAAGGCCGAGATTAAAGTCGGGCGCATCGACGCCGATGAAAAGATCCGGTCGATCGGCGAGCAGGCGGCGACGCAGTTGGCGGCGAATGCCGACGATTTCAAAAAAGTGCTTAAGGACTTCGAAGTAACCGCGAACAGCAAGCTTTTCGAGCGGAAACCATATATCCATGCCAGCAGCTTCCATGCGTGGTCCGCCGATGCCGACAACGTTCAATCCCGGGAGGTAATCGCGCAGTGCCAGTATCAGCTGGCTGCCGAGCAAGTCTCCCGACGCTTCGCCCGCCACGATCGCGACGGTCCGCGGACGGGCCGCACGTTCAGCGGATGATGCCACGCGTCGACTGGATGAGAAAATTCAGCAATACCTGCAACTCGGGGCACTCACCGATATCAAGAGCAATCTCGCGCTTTGCATCTTCAATTCCGAGCCCCGATTTGTACAGCGTTTTATACGCGCGCTTGATCGCGGCGATTGCAGCAGGCGCAAAGCCGCGCCGCTTGAGACCTTCCGAATTGATGCCATAGGGCCGGGCCGTGTTGCCCGAGGCGGTCACGAATGGGGGAACATCCTGCAACACGACTGTTCCGATCGCGGTGATGCTGTGCGCGCCGATATGACAGAACTGATGCACCGCGGTAAATCCGCCGAGTATCGCGTAGTCGTCGACAAGAACGTGGCCGGCAAGCTGCGCATTATTGGCGAAAATGGCATGGCTGCCGACCTGACAATCGTGAGCCAGGTGAACATAGGCCATCACCCAGTTGTCATCGCCGAGCCGGGTTACGCCGGCGTCCTGCACGGTGCCGCAATTGAACGTGCAAAATTCGCGGATAGTGTTGCCATTGCCGATTTCAAGCCGCGTCGGTTCGCCTGCGTATTTTTTGTCTTGCGGCGCTTCGCCGAGCGACACGAACTGAAAAATTCGGTTGTCGCGGCCGATACGGGTATGCCCCGTGATAACTGCGTGCGGACCGATGTGAGTGCCGCTGTCGATTTCGACATGTTCACCGATAACCGTGTAAGCACCGATCTCGACGTCGGCCGCGAGCTGGGCGCCCGGTTGCACAATCGCTGTAGGATGAATTGCCGCCACTATCGGGTAACCCGGCTACGCCGTCGTATTGTCGATTGTGCGCAGCGTGCACATCAGTTCGGCTTCGGTAACCACCTGGCCGTCGACCTTGGCGCGCGTCGCGAACCACCAAATGCCACGTGCGAAGCGCTTGATTTCCACATTCAGTTCGAGCGCATCACCCGGCATGACCGGTTTTTTAAAGCGCGCCTTGTCGATTCCGACAAAGTAGTAAACCGATTTATCGTCCGCCTTGTGATTGTGAGTCTTGAAAGTAAGGATGGCGGCGGTCTGCGCGAGCGCCTCGATAATGAGCACGCCGGGCATCACCGGATGATGCGGAAAATGGCCGGCAAAAAAATGCTCATTAATCGTGACATTCTTGATGGCTACGATGCCCTTGCCGGGTTCGCAGGAAATCACTTTGTCCACCAGCAGGAACGGATAGCGGTGCGGCAGATACGCGAGAATTTCGTGTATGTCCATGCTGTTCACTGCGAGTTTCCTTTGTCTTTGCCAAGTCGCGCTTCGAGTGTGCGCACGCGTTCGGCGAGCTCATCGAGGTTGCGCAACTGCGCTGCATTTTTGAGCCAGCGCTGATGCGTTGAAAACGGATATACGCCCGTATACGTGCCCGGCTGCACGAGCGATTTCATCACCAGGGTTCCGGCAGAGATGCTGACGTTATCCGCGATTGTAATATGTCCGTAGATCATCGCCGCGCCGCCGAGCGCGCAATTGCGTCCGATCGTCGCACTGCCGGCAATGCCGACGCAGGCGGCAATCGCCGTGTGAGCGCCGATTTTGACGTTGTGCGCAATCTGAATCTGGTTATCGAGCTTGACCCCGTCGCCGATCAGCGTGTCTTCGAGTGTCCCGCGGTCGATTGTCGTATTGGCGCCGATCTCGACGTCATTGCCGATATCGACCCCGCCGATTTGCGGTATTTTCTGCCACTTCCCTGCTTCGCGCGCAATGCCAAAACCATCGGCGCCGATAACGACGCCTGCGTGCACTATGCAGCGTTCGCCAATTCGGCAGCCGTGATAAACCGACACATTGGAATGCAGCATCGAATCGTCGCCGATGCTGCTTTCCTCGCCGACAAAACATCCGGCGCCAATCCGGACGCGTTTGCCGATGCGCACTTTTTTGCCGACCACTGCGCCGGCGCCGAGGCTGGCCGTCTTATCGACGCGCGCCGACTTGTCGACGACAGCGCTTTTATGCGTGCCGGCGACGGTGGCCGCTGCTGGATTGAATAAGGTTGAAACCCTGGCAAAATAAGCGTAAGGATTCGCGCATATGATGCGCGCTATTCCCGCCGCCTCGGGCGCATCGGCGCCGAGGATCGCCGCGCCCGCCTTGGTTTGCAACAGCTGGCCAAGATAACGCGCTTGCGAAATGAAAACGATATCGGTGGCGCCAGCCGCTGTCAGCGATGCTACCTGGCTCACCCGGATAGCCGGGTCGCCGAGCAGCGTACCACCGAACTGCCCGGTAATTTCATCTAGTCTGAAAAGTTTGCGCCTGGTCATTGCATTCCCATAGCGCGCGTGAATCGCGGTATGCCGCGATCGAGCGACCGGACTATTTCTCGGCCGCGAGCGCCTTCATGACCTTTTCGGTGATGTCGATGCGCGGACTGCGGTAGACGGCTTCCTGCACAATCAGGTCGTATTTCTCGCTCTCGGCGACCTGCTTGATCACGCGGTTGGCGCGTTCGAACAGCGCGGCGAGTTCCTCATTGCGGCGTAAATTCAGATCTTCTCGGAATTCGCGCTGCAGGCGCTGAAATTCCCGTGTCTGGCGGCCTAGTTCTGTTTCCTTGGTGCGACGATCGGTCTCGCTCATCGTCAAGCCGTCCTTTTCAAGCTGGCCTTGCAGGCTCTTTATCTGCGCTTCAATCTTGCGCAGGTCCTGCTCACGCGGCGCGAACTCTTTCTCGAGTTTCTTAGTGGCACGCTCGGCGGGAACCGACTCGCGGTTGATTCGATCAGCGTCAATGAAACCGATTTTGAGATCAGCCGCCTGCGCTGGCGACAACATACTGCCAGCCAGCAACGCGGCCATCAGGGTAATCAAGTAAATTTGCTTCAAAGTCGTCTCCTTACACTTTCATTAACCGGTTCGCGATTGGCGCTTCGAATTCTAAAACTGCTGGCCGAACTGGAACTGAATTTTTTGCAGCTTGTCCCCGGCTTGCGACCTTACCGGTTGGGCGAAACTCAATTTGAGCGGGCCAAACGGCGAGACATAAGACACTGCAATCCCCGCTGACGCGCGCGCCTGGCTGATCGAATAAGTGTCGCCGACAATACCGGCGTCGACGAAGGTTGAAAGTCTGATCGATTTGTCATTCTGCATGCCGGGAAACGGAAACAGCACTTCCAGGTTGGTCACGAGCTTGCGCTGGCCGCCGGTCGGATCGCCGTTAATGTCCTTAGGCCCGATATTCGCCGGGTAAAAGCCGCGCACCGAGGTCGGACCGCCCGTGTAGTAATTGCGGAAGAAAGGCAGCGGCTTGCCGGCATAGCCGCCGCCATAACCGATTTCCGCGTTGCCATAGAGCACGAAATTGCGCGTCACCGGAAAGTATCTTTTATGCTCCGCGCTCACTTTGTAAAAGCGCAGCGTGCCGCCCGGCAAGCCAGATTCGAGGTTGGCGCGCGAGATCGCACCGGATGTCGGATAGATTGCGCTGTCGCGCGTATCGCGGCCCCAGCCGACGGTGCCCAACACCGCGGTGTTTTGATTGCCAAACGTGTTCACATAGCTGGTAATTTGTACCGGCGCGCCGGTGAATGCCGTCAGATTCGTACTTTCGTACCCGGCGCCTAACGTCACGGAGTCAATATCAGTAAACGGAATGCCGATTCGCGCCTGGCCTCCGGTGGTGGAGGTTTCATACAAGCCGAGGCCGAGCGCCGCCGGATTGCTTTTCCGGTGATATACGTCAAAACCTCTGCTTACACCGTCGACAGTCCAGTACGGCTGCGTAAAGGACAGCGAATACACCGTGTTGATCTTGCTCGAATTGATTTGCACGCCAATGTGATTACCGGAGCCGAACACATTTTGCTGGGTGATCCCGCCGCTCAACACCACGCCTTCGCTGCCGAAGCCGGCGCCGAACAAAACGCTGCCGGTCGGTTTCTCTGTCACATTTATATTGAGGTCGACCTGATCCGTGGTGCCTGGAACGCTCGGCGTTTCGACATTGACGTCGGCGAAATATCCGAGGCGGTCGACGCGTTGTTTGGAGTTTTGAATTTTACCGGCCGAATACCAGCCGCCTTCAAGTTGGCGCATTTCGCGCCGGATCACTTCGTCTCTCGTGCGCGTGTTGCCGGTTACATTGATGCGCCGCACGTAGACCCGGCGGCCGGGATCAACGAAGAACGTGAAATTGACTTTGCGTTTATCCTTGTCCAATTCCGGCACTGCATTGACGTTGGCGAAAGCGTAGCCGTCGTTACCGATGCGGTCGCTCAGCAGCTTGGTCGATTCGGTCAACTTGCTGCGCGAAAAAACTTCACCCGGCTGGATTTTGATGAGCTTGCGCGCCTCCGCTTCGGGAATCAACGTTTCACCGGCGAGCTTGACGTCGGCCACCGTATATTGCGCGCCTTCGGATAAGCCGATCGTAATGTAGACGTCTTTTTTGTCAGGCGTAATCGAGATCTGCGTTGAATCGACATTGAATTCGAGATAGCCGCGGTCAAGATAATATGAGCGCAGCGTTTCGAGATCGGCTGCCAGCTTCTGCTTTGAATACTGGTCGTCCTTACTGAACCACGTGAGCAATCCAGGTGTGCGCAGCTTGAATTGGTTCAGCAGTTCTTTTTCCGTGAAAACCCGGTTACCGATGACGCTGATCTGGCGGATCTTTGCGACTTCGCCTTCGACGATATCGAACCTGACCGCCACCCGATTACGTTCCAGCGGTGTCGCGGTCGTCGTGATCTGCGCCGAATACTTGCCCCGGCTGATGTACTGGCGCTTTAGTTCCTGTTCCGATTTGTCGAGCAGACCGCGGTCGAAAATGCGCCCGTCAGCGAGGCCGATCGAACGTAATCCTTTGAGCAAATCTTCCTTGCTGAATTCCTTGGCGCCGACGATATCGATTTGCGCGACCGACGGCCGCTCCTGAACGTTGACAATCAGTACACCGTTGTCGACTTCAAGGCTCACATCTTTAAAAAAACCGGTAGCGTAAAGCGAGCGTATTGCCTGCGCCGCTTTGTCATCGGTCATGGTCTCGCCGACCTTGACCGGCATGTAGCTGAATATGGTGCCCGCTTCAGTGCGCTGAATGCCTTCGATGCGGATATCCTTCACGACGAAGGGATCAAAAGCGAGTGCGCTGGACGTCATCGCGGCGGCAACAACAAGCAGGAAGTGTTGGGGGACGCGCATCGTGTTAACCGGTTAAAAGCCTGCTGACATCGTTATATAGTGCAAAGGTCATGAGTAAAAACAGCAATCCCATCCCAATGTTTTGACCGATCTCCATTGCTTGGGTTGACACGGGACTTCCCTTAACAATTTCAATCATATAATACATCAAATGTCCGCCATCCAATAAGGGGATCGGCAATAAATTCAACACCCCGAGACTGATGCTGATCAGCGCAATAAACGCGAGATAGGAAATCCATCCGCCTTGCGCCGACTGGCCCGCATAATCGGCGATCGTAATCGGTCCGCTCAGGTTCTTCAACGATACTTCGCCGATAATCATTTTGCCGAGCATGCGCAGGCTGAAAAGCGAAGTGTCCCACGTGCGCTCGAGTGCTTTGCCGATGGCGGTCAACGGAGAATAACGAACTTCCACCGCGTACTGGCGCATCGCATTGGCATCGACGCGCACCGCAACCCCGATGCGACCGATGCGAGTTGAATTTTCAAGGACTGCGTCCGGCTTTACTGCGATTTTTTGGCGCGCGTCGCCCCGTTTTACTTCGAGCACAAGTTCGCGCTGCGGACTCGCGCCGATGGTCGTGACGACCTCGTCCCAGCGCCTGACCGCAACACCGTCGATGCTCAGCACTTCATCGCCGGCAAGCATACCGGCGCGTTCCGCGGCGCCGCCGGCTACTACGCGCCCGATCACCGGCGGCAGCGGCGGCTGTTGTCGCGCGAAACCCAATGTGCGTAAAAAATCGCCATCGAGATCGCTCGGCTTCAAACCCGCCATATCGAGTCTATGAACGTGAATTTCCGCGTGCTCGTTTTGCGCTTCAATGGCGACGTTCGACCGGTCGACCGCATGTTTGAGTAACTGCCAGCGCGCATCCTGCCATGTCGTAACTGCCTCGCCCCCCACCTTCGTGAGGACTTCACCGGCCTGGAATTGCGCCTGTGCGGCCGGCGATCCCGCCGCCACGCCGCCAATGACGGGCTTGATCCCCGGCACGCCATGCATGAAGATCAGCCAATAAAGACCGATGGCAAGCACGAAGTTGGCGAGCGGTCCGGCCACCACGATAAAGTAGCGGCGGGCGACGGATTGCCGGTTGAAGGCACGCGGCAAATCTGGCGGCGCTACCTCACCTTCGCGCTCATCGAGCATCTTTACGTAACCGCCGAGCGGAAATGCCGCGAGCGCCCATTCAGTTTGATCGCGGCCCAGGCGGCGGCTCGCCAGCACGCGACCGAAGCCGACTGAAAAGCGCAACACTTTCACGTTGCATAGCCGGGCCGCGAGATAGTGGCCGAATTCGTGCACGACGACGAGTGAACCGAGCGCAACTGCAAACGCAATCAGGGTGGTCAGAATATTCATTTTTGCTCGATCGCTACGCCGACAGGCGGGAGGGTTGAGGAGTCGCGCCGGCACCTTTGCGGGCCAGCCATGATTGAGCACATTCGCGCGCGGCGAGATCTGCAGCGAACACATCATCGATTCCGCGCAAAGGCGCGATGCCCACGGCGCTCAACGCATGTTCGATCAGTTCCGGAATGCGGTCGAATCGAAGTTGCGACGCGAGAAATGCACTGACGGCAACTTCATTGGCGGCATTTAAAACGGCCGGTGCGCTATCGCCTGTGCGCAACGCCGTGCGCGCGAGTTCGAGGCATGGGAACCTCGTGACATCCGGCTCCGAAAAGTTGAGCTGGCTCAGTGCGGCGAGATTGAGGCCCTCGACGCCGGCCTCAATACGGTCGGGAAAACCGAGGGCATAGGCAATCGGTGTGCGCATATCGGGATTGCCGAGTTGTGCGAGTAACGAGCCGTCGACGTACTCGACGAGTGAGTGAATCACGCTTTCAGGATGGATAACCACTTTGATCCGGCTTTCATCAGCGTTGAAGAGCCAGCTCGCCTCGATAATCTCGAGCCCCTTGTTCATCATGGTGGCCGAATCGACGGATATTTTTCGCCCCATCACCCAGTTGGGATGCGCGCAGGCTTCATCAGGCGTCACGCTGTGCAGGCGATCTAATGGGACGTCGCGAAAAGGTCCGCCGGATGCCGTCAAGACGATGCGGCGCACGCCCGACGCGGCAAGGTCGCCGGAAAAATTGCGCGGCAGCGCCTGAAATACCGCATTGTGCTCGCTATCGATCGGCAGCAAAGTCGCGCCGTGCGCTTGCACCGCCTGCATGAATACAGGGCCGGCGGTGACCAGTGCCTCTTTGTTCGCAAGCAGCACGCGCTTGCCGGCCTGTACTGCTGCGAAGCTCGCGCGGAGGCCCGCGATGCCGACAATCGCCGCCATGACCGTATCGACTTCGGCGAGCGACGCGACTTCCTCCAGCGCACGCTCGCCGTGCAACACGGCTGTCGCAAGACCGTGCGCACGCAGCCTCGCGCGCAGGTCGTCGGCGGCTTGCGGACTATCGAGCACGGCATACTGCGGCCTGAATTCGACGCATTGCTGAAACAGCAAATCGATTTGGCGGTGAGCGGTGAGTGCAACGACTTGAAAACGGTCGGGGTGCCGCGCGACGACATCAAGCGTATTGACGCCGATACTGCCGGTCGAGCCCAGGATTGCAAGTTGCCGCGGAGTGTTCATAAGAAGATGAGTGCAGCGAGCGGAAGCGCCGCCACCACGCCGTCGATGCGATCGAGCATGCCCCCGTGTCCGGGAAAAATCGTGCCGCTATCCTTGACGCCGGCGCCGCGCTTTAACCACGACTCGAATAAATCGCCGACGATGCTGAATACCGCCATGCTTAAAAATGTTGCGACCAGAAATTCGCCTTGGCGCTCAGTGAGGTGCGCGAAATGCAGAATCAGAGCATACACGGTGACGGTGGCCAACGCACCGGCAACGCCCTCCCAGGTTTTGCCGGGACTAATGCGCGGCGCGAGCTTGTGGCGGCCGAATAGCCGGCCAAACAAATACGCCGCAGTGTCGGCAATCCAGACCACGCCAAGCAACAGCAGCAGCATTAACGGGTTGACTTGCAATTGCGTCAGCGCGAGCCACGTTGGCAGCAAAATCGCGATGCCTGCGACGCCAAGCATCAAGCGGTTGCGGACGACCACTTTCAGCCAGAGCCAGCATGGCACAACGACCAGCCAAAACGATACATTCAAGGCAAAGACGCAGCGCGCAAGCGCCGCGGGATGTCCGGTATCAAGTGTTGATGCGCCACCACTGAACCAGAGCATTGCCAGACCGGCCGCCAGCGCCAGCAGGAACAACGCTTCACCGGCGCGACCGAACGATCCCAATCGCGCCCATTCGTGCGCGGCGATCAACACCGGGATGATTAATACGGCCTGCCACCAGATACCGGGCAACAAAAACATCGCTGCCAGCAACAGTGGAATCAGGACTGCCGCGGTCAACAAGCGCTGCTTGAGCATCAGCGCCGGTACGCCCGCGGGCCGTTAACGTCCATCGGAGACGCGGCGCGGTGTTTGCCTTGGAGCATCTTCGCGCAATTGCTCGCTCGTGCGCCCAAATCGCCGCTCTCGCCGCTGATACGACTCGATCGCAGCGTTGAATGCCGCGATATCGAAGTCCGGCCACAAGGTATCCGTAAAATACATTTCGGTGTAGGCGAGTTGCCACAGTAAAAAATTGCTAATACGCTGCTCGCCGCCGGTCCTTATGAACAAGTCCGGTTCGGGCGCATAGGCAAGCGCGAGATACGGCAGCAGATCCGGCTCCATGAAGTCGGCTGCAAGCTGGGGCTTATCGGCAAGCATGCGCTTTACCGCCTGCATAATGTCCCAGCGACCGCCATAATTGGCCGCCACCGTCAGCGTCAATCGCGTGTTGTCGACAGTGAGCTTTTCTGCGTCGGCCACCAGCTTTTGCAATGGCCGCTCGAAACGCGACAAGTCCCCGATCACTTTAAAGCGCACGCCGTTCTCATGCAGCTTCGCGATCTCCTGCTCGAGTGCGGAGATGAACAACTGCATGAGAAAGGATACTTCTTCGGCCGGCCGGCGCCAGTTCTCGCTGCTGAACGCAAATAACGTCAGATACTCGACGCCTTTTTCAGCGCATGCCCGCACGGTGCTGCGCACGTTTTCAACGCCGCCCCGGTGACCGGCGATGCGAGGCAGATAGCGTTGCTTCGCCCACCGTCCATTGCCATCCATGATAATGGCGATGTGCCGCGGCATCGCGCCTGTCGCTGGTATGCCGATGGTCGTCGAACCTGAGTTGGCCACGAGCGCGCTTATACCTTATACCGCGATTAATTCGGCTTCTTTGGCGGCAAGCAGCTTGTCGATCTCCGCGATATGGCGGTCGGTCAGCTTTTGCACGTCGTCCTGGGCGCGGCGCTCGTCGTCCTCGGCTACTTTTTTCTGCTTGAGCAGGTCTTTTAAGTGATTGTTAGCAACCCGCCGGATGTTGCGCACTGCGACGCGCGCACCCTCGCCCTCCTTGTGCACGACTTTGATCAGGTCCTTGCGCCGCTCTTCGGTCAAAGCCGGCATCGGCACGCGCACGGTCTCGCCCATGGTCGCAGGATTCAGTCCGAGATCTGAATCGCGAATCGCCTTGTCGATGGCCGCGACCATTTTCTTTTCCCACGGCGTAACCGCCAGCGTTCGCGCATCGAGCAAGGTCACATTGGCGACGCCGTTGATCGCTGTTGGCGTGCCGTAATAGTCGACCATGACGTGATCGAGCAGCCCGGTATGCGCGCGGCCGGTGCGGATTTTCCCGAGATCGTTTCTCAACGTCTCGAGCGTCTTTTTCATTTTTTCTTCGGCGGATTTCTTAATGTCGGCGATCATGAGTTTTTTCTCCGCTAACAATGCACGAGCGTGCCTTCGTCCTCGCCTAGTACGACGCGTTTGAATGCACCGGGCTTGAATATGCTGAAAACATTGATCGGCAGCTTCTGGGCGCGGCACAACGTCAGTGCCGTGGCGTCCATGACTTTTAGATTCTTGATGATGGCCTCGTCGAACGTCAGGCTTTTGTAGCGCATCGCGTCGGCGTGGGTCTTCGGGTCTGCGGTGTAAACGCCGTCGACCTTGGTTGCCTTCAGGACGAGACTCACATTCATTTCCATCCCGCGCAAAGCGGCCGCGGTGTCAGTCGTGAAAAATGGATTTCCGGTCCCAGCCGCAAAAATGACGACCTTGCCTTCTTCAAGATAGCGCATCGCCTTGCCGCGGATGTAGGGTTCGACGACCTGCTCGATGTTGAGCGCTGACTGCACGCGGCTGACGAGGTTCATGCGGCGCATCGCGTCCTGTAAAGCGAGCGCGTTCATGACCGTCGCGAGCATGCCCATGTAATCGGCGGTGGCGCGGTCCATGCCGGCTGCCGCCGGCGCCATGCCGCGAAAAATATTACCACCGCCAATCACTACCGCCACCTCAACACCGAGCGCCACCACGTCGGCTATCTCGGAAATGATGCGCTCGATCGTTGCGCGATTGATGCCGTAGCTGTCCTCGCCCATCAGCGCTTCGCCGCTGAGCTTGAGCAGTATTCTTTTATGCGCGGGTTGGTCTGCCATGGCGTCAGGACGGCTACGCTGTCCTATCGGCGTGCTTGGCCTGCGCCATGACTTCGGCGACGAAGTCGTCCTTGCGCTTCTCGAGACCTTCGCCGACCACATACAACTTGAACGCGTGGACCGTCGCGTTTTTGCTTTTCAGCAAATGCTCGACAGTCTGCTTATCGTCTTTCACGAATGGCTGCCCCAGCAAGGTTACTTCCTTCAAAAATTTCTGGACGCTGCCCTCGACCATCTTTTCGACAATGTTCGCCGGCTTGCCGGATTCGGCGGCTTTGGCTGCCGCAATGTCGCGTTCACGTTTGATGAGCTCGGCGGGAATCTCTTCTTTCGACAGAGCGACGGGTTTGATCGCGGCGATGTGCATGGCGATATCTTTGGCGAGCGACTCCTCGCCGCCGGCGACGTCGATCAACACGCCGACCTTCGCACCGCCGTGAATATAAGTCGCCAGCTTGCCCACCGCCGCCACGCGCGCGAACCGGCGCAACGAGACGTTCTCGCCGATTTTTCCTACCAGCCGGGTGCGCACTTCTTCGACGGTCGCGCCATCCAACGGCACAGCGGACAATGCCGCGACGTCCGCCGCATCGCTGGTTGCCGCCAGTCGCGCGGCCTTCGCGGCGAACGCCAGAAAGTCTTCGTTTTTCGCGACGAAATCGGTTTCGCAATTGACTTCGACAAGCGCACCGAGCTTACCGTCCGGCCCGACGTATGCCGCGACGACGCCTTCAGCGGCGATGCGCGACGATGCCTTGCTCGCCTTGTTGCCAAGCTTGATACGCAGAATTTCTTCGGCCTTAGAGAGGTCTCCGTTGGCTTCGGTAAGCGCTTTCTTGCATTCCATCATGGGCGCGTCAGTTTTGTCGCGTAAGTCCCTGACCATCGCCGCGGTGATTTCCGCCATTTAAACTCCAGATTCTAAAAATTTATCAATTAGCCGCAGCTATTGCGCCATTTCGCGCAGCATGCGCGCTGCAACTGCCCGTGTCGCTGTTAAAAAAAAGGGGCATCAGCCCCTTTTGGGAAGGCGTCGTTTACTTCGCCGGCGCATCCTCGACTTCGACGAATTCCTCGTCGCCGCCGATAATCTCCTGCACGACCTGATTGCGGCCTTCCAGCACCGCATCCGCGACGCCGCGCGCATACAACCGGATCGCCCGGCTGGAGTCGTCATTGCCCGGAATCACGTAGTCGAGGCCCTCCGGATTGTGGTTGGTGTCTACCACTGCGATGATCGGTATTCCGAGCTTCTTTGCTTCTGCGATGGCGCCCTTGTGATAACCGACATCGATCACAAACAGCGCGTCGGGCAATCCGTTCATGTTCTTGATGCCGCCCAGGCTGCGCTCGAGCTTGACGATCTCGCGCTGATAGTTGAGCGCTTCTTTCTTGACCAGCTTGTCGAGCGTGCCGTCCTCGGCCATCGCTTCCATGTCCTTCAAGCGCTTGATCGAGGCCTTGACGGTTTTGTAATTCGTCAGCATGCCGCCGAGCCAGCGGTGATCGACATAAGGGGCGCCGGCCCTTTGCGCTTCTTCTTTGACGATCTCGCGGGCTTGACGTTTGGTGCCGACAAACATGATGACGCCCTTGTTGGCAGTCATCTGGCGCACGAACTTAAGCGCGTCCTCGTACAGCGCGACCGTTTTTTCCAGGTTGATGATGTGAATCTTGTTGCGATGGCCGAAGATAAACGGGGCCATCTTGGGATTCCAGTAGCGGGTCTGGTGGCCGAAATGGACACCGCACTCCAGCATTTCACGCATGGTCGTAGACATACAATCTCCAGTTAGGGTTAAGCCTCCATCCGCCTGTAGACCCGTTGCCGGGCACCCTGACATTGGCGGATGTGCGAATTAAGCCTGAAAACTCAATAAATTCATTGAGAACTTGTTCCAGGCCAGTCCGTAATTATATCATCGCCGAGCGCCCTTTCTCAACCGCTGATTCGGCGTGCCGCAATCCGTCCAGGCGCCTCGTTCCAGATACCAACGTCGGTTTGGAGCCTGGTCGAAACTGGACTAGAATCCGCCTCCTTTTAATGCCTGATCTCAATGTATAGTCCCTCCTCTGCCATGAATGCCGCACTCAAAACCGTCGAAGAAATTTCCAAAATGCGCGTGGCAGGTCGCCTGGGGTCTGAAGTGCTCGACTTCATCACGCCGCACATCAAGGCCGGCATGACCACCAATGAAATCGACCGCCTGTGCCACGATTACATGGTCGACGTGCAACTAACAGTGCCCGCCCCTCTGAACTACGCTCCGCCCGGCTATCAGCCGTATCCAAAATCCGTCTGCACCTCCGTCAACCATGTGGTCTGCCATGGCGTGCCGGGCGATAAAAAATTGAAACCAGGCGATATCGTCAATATCGACGTCACGGTGATCAAGGATGGCTATCATGGCGACACCAGCCGGATGTTTTACGTGGGAGAGCCGTCCGTGCAAGCGCGCCGTTTGTGTGAAATCACCTATGAGTGCATGTGGCGCGGCATCGCCGAAGTGCGCGCAGGCGCGCGTCTCGGCGACGTTGGTCACGTGATCCAGGCGTGCGCGGAAGGCTATGGTTGCAGCGTGGTGCGCGAGTTTTGCGGCCATGGCATCGGCCGCCAATTTCATGAAGAACCGCAAGTACTCCACTATGGCCGTCCGGGTACGGGCATCCCACTCGTGGCTGGAATGACTTTTACGGTTGAACCGATGATCAACGCCGGTCGTGCCGGTATTCGTCAGCTCGCCGACGGGTGGACCATCGTGACCAAAGACCATAGTTTGTCCGCGCAATGGGAGCACACCGTGCTGGTAACCGAAACCGGCTACGACGTGCTCACGGTTTCCGCCGCCAGTCCGCCGCCGCCCGCGTTCGTCACAGCGGGCAATGGCTAACCCGCAACCCGCCACCGATTCGACTCCGGTAGTCGAGTCGACCGGCGCGCGGTTGAAGCGGCGGCTCGCCGAGCAACGGGCTGCGCTGCATGGGCGCTATGTGCTCGACGACTCGCCTTCAGCGCCGAAACTGCTGCACGAGCATCGCAAAATCGTCGACGCCACGCTCAAGTCCGTATGGCAACACATCGGCATGCCGGATGGCGGCACGCTGGTTGCAGTCGGCGGCTTTGGCCGTGGCGAACTGTATCCATATTCTGATATCGACCTGCTTATATTGCTGCCTCATGTCCCCGATGCAGCGCTGACGCAAAAGCTGGAGCAGTTCGTCAGCTTATTGTGGGACGTTGGCCTCGATGTCGGCCATAGCGTGCGCACGGTTCCCGAATGCGTCGAACTCGCGGCGCAGGACGTCACCATCCAGACCAGTCTGCTCGAAGCGCGGCTCATCGTCGGCGACCTCAAACTCTTTATGCAGTTCGAGCGCGAGTTCCGGCGGCAGCTTGATGCTGAACAATTCACCAAAGCAAAGCGTCTCGAGCAGGAACAGCGTCATGTGCGCTATCACGACACCAATCTCGAGCCCAATATCAAGGAAACAGCAGGCGGACTGCGCGATTTGCAAACGATTTTGTGGATCAGCAAAGCGGCCAACATCGGTACCCGCTGGTCGGATCTGGTCGAGCGCCAGATCATCACTCGGCACGAAGCTGCGCTGCTGCGCAAACACGAGGCTTTCCTGCAGAACCTGCGCATCCGTTTGCATTATCTCGCGCAACGTCGCGAGGAACGCCTCGTGTTCGACGTGCAGACCGAGCTTGCGAAGCAAATGGGTTGCCGGGACACCGCCCACCGCCGCGCCAGCGAGCATCTGATGCAGCGCTTTTACCGCACTGCGATCGAAATCAGCCAGTTGAATACGATCGTGCTGCAGAATCTCGGTGCGTTGATCATGCCGCCGCGCGGGCGCGCGATCGAACAAATCAACGAGCGCTTTCATAGCCGCAACGAACTGCTCGAAGCGAACGACGAAGCGCTGTTCAGACGCGAGCCCAGCGCCATGCTCGAGGCGTTCATCATATTGCAGCAGCGTCACGAATTGAAAGGCATCACCGCCGGCACGCTGCGGTCGTTGTGGCGCGCGAGCACGCTTATCGATCCCGCGTTCAGGCGCTCGCCGCGCAACCGCGAACTGTTCATGCAGATTTTGCGCAGCCCGTCACGCGTCGTGCGCGAACTCCGCCGCATGAATCGCTATGGCATTCTTGGCCGCTATATTCCGGCGTTCGGGCGGATCGTCGGCCAGATGCAGCACGATCTCTACCACGTGTATACAGTTGACGAACACATCCTCAACGTCATACGCAATCTGCGGCGTTTTGCAGTGCCAGAACTTGCACATGAGTTTCCGCTTGCCAGCCGCTTGATGAGCGACTTCGAGCGGCCGGAACTGCTTTATCTGGCGGGCCTCTTTCACGATATTGCCAAAGGTCGAGGCGGCGACCATTCGGCGCTCGGCAAAGTGGATGCACTCAGATTCTGCCGCGAGCACGGCCTGCCGCTGGACGACGCAGCACTCGTTGCATGGCTGGTCGAAAATCATCTGAGCATGTCGTCGACCGCGCAAAAACAGGACTTGTCAGACCCCGAAGTGATCGCCGCGTTTGCCAATCGCGCCGGCGATGAGCGTCATTTGGTCGCGCTCTACATTCTGACAGTCGCCGATATACGCGGCACCAGCCCGAAGGTGTGGAACGGCTGGAAAGCGAAACTGCTGGAGGATCTTTTCTGGATGACGCGCCGGCGCTTGAGCGGCGAAACACGCTCGGTCGACAGCAGCCTCCAGCAGCGTCAGGAGGCAGTCAAAGCCAAGTTGCGGCTCTATGCGATCAAAGACGAGTCAACCGAAAAACTATGGTCGCAGCTCGAGATCTCATACTTTCTGCGTCACGACATCGGTGAGATAGCCTGGCACACGCGGCTGCTCAACTATCGCGTGGAAACGCCGGCGCCGGTGGTCAAAGCGCGCTTGTCCCCCGCGGGTGAAGGCCTGCAGGTGATGATCTACGTGCGCGATCAAAAAGATCTGTTCGCACGCATTTGCAGTTTCTTCGAGCGCATCAGCTATTCGATTGTCGATGCGAAAATCTACACGACGCGCCACGGTTATGCGCTGGACAGTTTCGCCATACTCGATCCAACCAACAAAAAGCCGCAATACCGCGACTTGATCGGTTATATCGAATACGAGCTGGGTCAGCGCCTCGCGCAGGAGACGCCGCTCGAGCCGCCGGCGCAGGGCCGCGTGAGCCGGCAACTGAGGCATTTTCCGATTACGCCCGAAGTCCGGATTACGTCCGACGAGCGCGGCCTGTATAAAGTGCTCAACATCATTGCCGGTGATCGTCCGGGCCTGTTGTCGCGGGTTGGGCGCTGTCTCGTGAACTACCAGATAAATCTATACACCGCCAAAATCAATACGCTCGGCGATCGTGCGGAGGATGTGTTCCTGATCAACGGGGCGGCGTTGAACGATCAGAAAAAAGTGATCAAGCTCGAAAGCGATCTGGTGCGCGAACTTCAGACCTGACAATACAGGATGGAGGATTGAAGACGTAGACCATCTACACTTAATCCGCAATCCGTAATTTTTAATCCCCGATCCTCACTCCTCAATCCTGCTTCGTTCCGTCGTCCGCGCTATCTTCGCCGGGAAACAGCACTTCAGTGAACCCAAAGCGGCTGAAGTCGCGTATGCGCATCGGATACAACACGCCGATCAGATGATCGCATTCGTGCTGGACGACGCGCGCATGAAAGCTGTCGACGCTGCGGTCGATGGGTTTACCGTACTGGTCGAAGCCTTGATAGCGCAGCTCGGCAAAGCGCGGCACCACGCCACGCATACCCGGTACCGACAGGCAACCTTCCCAGTCGTCCTCAATATCCGTGGAGAGCGGCGTCAGCGTCGGATTGATCAACACAGTCTGCGGCACCGCCTCGGCATCCGGGTACCGCGGGTTGTGTTCTATGCCGAAAATCACGACCTGCAGGCCGACGCCAATCTGCGGCGCCGCAAGGCCGGCGCCGTCGAGCGCCGCCATGGTGTCCTGCATATCCGCGAGCAACGCATGCAGCTCGGGTGTGTCGAACTTCTCGACCGGTTTTGCTATTTCCAGCAAACGCGCATCGCCCATTCTCAGTACTTCTTTAACCGCCATTGTCCTTCGCCACCTGTTCAATTATCCGTTGCACTTTGCCGGTCGCTTGCTGCATCACCAACGCAATTTCTTCCATCGGTATACCTGCCTTGCTGGCGCCGCGTCCCGCCGCATAGTTCACGACAATCGCGAGTACTGCGTAAGACAAACCGATTTCTTTGGCGAGCACTGCTTCCGGCATCCCGGTCATTCCAACTACATCGGCGCCGTCGCGTTCGAGCCGGTTGATCTCCGCGGACGTTTCAAGCCGCGGTCCCTGCGTAGCCGCATAGACCCCGCCGTCGACGATCGGTTCCCGTGCGCGTTTGGCGCCGTTCACGCACGCAAGTCTCAGCTCCGTCGAGTAAGGGAGCGTGAAATCGATGTGATGCACGCCACGATCCGCGAGCGTAAAGAAAGTCGCCGCGCGGCCGTGCGTGTAATCGATTATTTGATCGGGAACCAGCAGGATGCCCGGCGCGAGATCTGCGCGTATTCCGCCGACAGTAGCGAGACCCAGAACCCGGGTGACGCCACACGACTGCAACGCCCATACGTTTGCGCGGTAATTAATCTGGTGCGGCGGTATGGTATGGCCATAACCATGCCGCGCGAGCAATACGACCGGCTGTCCCGCAACGGCGCCGAACGACAGCGCGCTCGAGGGCTCGCCATAAGGCGTGCGCGTAACTTCGCGGCGCTCAAGCTTGAACCCGGGAATCTGCGCAAATCCACTGCCGCCGATGATTGCCAACATCCGGTTACCCCTGCTTCAGTGCGTAAACGGCCGGCAGATTGCGCCAGGCACCTTGGACGTCCATGCCAAAGCCGAAGACATAGCGGTTGGGAAGCGTGATGCCGACGAAATCGGCAGCGATCGGCTTGTCAACGCCAATGTCTTTATCGACAAACACCGCGGCATAAAATCGGCTGGCGCCGGCTTGAAGCACGCGGCGTTTTATTTCAGCGAGCGTATGACCTTCATCGAGAATATCGTCGACGACGAGGACGACACGTCCCGCGATTTTGGCTTCGGGAAACATTTTCCACTCGATACCGCCGCCCACTGTTGCGTCGCCGTAGCGAGTGAGATGAACGTAGTCGAGGTCGAGCGGAAAATTCAAGAGCGGCAGCAGTTGCCCGGTAAACACAACGGCGCCGCTCATCACCGCCAGCACCAGGGGATTTGCCGGCGCGAGTGCGATCGTGATTGCGGCCGCGACACTTTGCACGGCCTGCGTCACTGCGTCGGCCGTACAAAGTTGCTCCGCGGTTCGCAGAATTTGCTTCGCGTCGTCGGCCTGCATACGTCGTGACTTTCTGCTCTCAGCGCCGCAACGTTGCGAGGTGGCGCGCAAATTCGCGCGCGACTTCGGGATGCTTGAGACCGTAGGCGACATTCGCCTTCAGATAACCGAGCTTGCTGCCGCAATCGTAGCGCACGCCGGTGAATTGATGCGCGAGCACGCGCTCTTCTCCAAGCAATCCGGCGATACCGTCGGTCAATTGAATTTCGCCGCCGGCGCCGGGCTTTACCTTGTGCAGGAACTCGAAAATCCGCGGCGATAAAATATAACGCCCGACTACACCGAGACGCGACGGCGCTTTGGCTGGTAGCGGTTTTTCGACGATGGCGGTCACCGGATGCAGATTGCCTTCGCGGCGACCCGGCTTGACGATTCCGTACTGCCGGCTTTCCGCGCGCGCAATTTGCTGCACGCCGAGCAACGAGCATCGCTCGCGTCTGTACACGTCGACCATTTGTTTCATCACCGGCGGATTCGCATCGATCAGGTCGTCGGCCAGAATCACTGCAAACGGATGATCGCCGACTACGGGCTGCGCGCAGAGCACCGCATGCCCGAGACCGAGCGCTTCCTGCTGGCGCACGTAAATGCACTTGACATTGCGCGGCACAACGTCGCGCACCATCGCGAGCATCTCATGGTTGCCCCGCGCCGTGAGTTCCGTTTCTACTTCAAACGCCTTGTCGAAATGATCTTCGATCGCGCGCTTGCTGCGCCCGGTGATGAACACGAGCTCCGTGATGCCTGCGGCAACCGCCTCCTCGACCGCATACTGGATGAGCGGCTTGTCGACGACCGGCAACATTTCTTTAGGACTCGCCTTGGTCGCCGGCAAGAACCGCGTGCCGAGCCCGGCCACCGGAAACACTGCCTTGGTAATTTCGTTGGTCATTTCGTCATTGCCTCCAGCAGTTTGAGCAACCCCGCCTCGTCGAGTATAGCAACACCCAACTCTTGCGCCTTGACCAACTTGCTGCCGGCATCTTCGCCGGCCACGACGAAATGAGTTTTTTTCGATACGCTGCCGCTAACCTTGCCGCCACGGTCGCGGATCTTTTGCGCCGCCTCATCGCGGGTTAGGCGCGGCAAAGCGCCGGTCAGCACGAACGTCTTGCCGTATGCGGGGCTCGCAGTATCGATTTCTCTCGCGGCGGTTTCTGCAAACGAGACGCCCGCTGCGAGGAGTTGCTCGACGACTTCGCGATTGTGCGGCTCGGCAAAAAATTCGGCTATGCTTTGCGCGACAACGGGACCGACATCGGGCACTTGCTGCAGAGCGTGCACATCAGCGCTCGCCACGCGCCCGATGTTGCCGAACCAGCGGGCGAGCTCCTGCGCCGTGCTCTCGCCCACGTTGCGAATACCTAACGCATAGATAAACCGCGCCAGCGTTGTGCGCTTGCTTTTTTCGATCGCCGCAACGAGGTTGGACGCGGATTTTTCGGCCATGCGGTCCAGCTCTGCCAGACTGGCGATTCCCAACTTGTATAGATCGGCGGGCGTGCGCACGATGTTGGCGGTCACCAGTTGCTCCACCAGTTTTTCGCCGAGCCCTTCGATGTCCATCGCCCTGCGACCCGCAAAATGCAACAGCGCCTGCCGGCGCTGCGCCGGACAAAATAAGCCCCCGGTGCAGCGCGTAACCGCTTCGTCGGGCAACCGCACCGCCGCCGATCCGCACTCGGGGCAATTGGCGGGCATTGCAAACGGGCGCGCATCGGCGGGACGGCGCTCGACCACTACCGCAACGACTTCGGGAATTACGTCGCCCGCGCGCCGCACGATAACGGTGTCGCCGATCCACACGTCCTTGCGCCGCACTTCATCCTCGTTGTGCAGCGTTGCATTGGTTACGGTAACTCCGCCGACAAACACCGGCCGCAGGCGCGCCGTCGGCGTAAGCGCGCCGGTGCGGCCGACCTGCACATCGATATTAAGGATCACGGTCATTTCTTCCTGCGCGGGATACTTGTGCGCTACTGCCCACCGCGGCTCGCGTGTGCGGAATCCGAGCTGCTGCTGAAGTTTCAGACTGTTGACTTTATAGACGACCCCGTCGATGCCGAACGGCAGCCGGTCCCGGCGCTCGCCGATATCACGGTGGTACGCCACCAGTCCTTGCGACCCATGGACCACGTTGCGGTCTTTGCTTACCGGTACGCCGAATTTCTCCAGGGCGTCCAGCACCGCGCTGTGGCGATCCGGTGCGCGCCACCCGGCGAATTTCCCCAGCCCATACGCGAAGAAGGACAGCGGGCGTTGCGCGGTCATGCCTGAATCGAGTTGACGGATTGCGCCGGCCGCGGCATTGCGCGGATTCACAAAAGTTTTTTCGCCGGCCGCCTGCTGCCGTTCATTCATGCGGTCGAAGTCGCTGCGGCGCATGTAGATCTCACCGCGTATCTCGATAACCTGCGGCGCATTGCCGCGCAGTTTCAGCGGCACGTGCCGGATGGTCCGCACGTTTGGGGTAACGTCTTCGCCGACCTCGCCGTTGCCGCGCGTGGCCGCCTGCGCAAGACGCCCGTCCTCATACCGCAGATTGATAGCCAGGCCATCGAACTTGAGCTCGGCAATATATTCAACTGGCGGCGCCTGTTCGTCCAGGCCCAATTCGCGCCGGATATAAGAATCGAATTTAAATGCACCGGCGTCGCTGATGTCGGTTTCCGTGCGGATCGACAGCATGGGCAGTGCATGCACGACGGGCTTGAGTTCCGCCAGCACGCCACCGCCGACGCGTTGAGTGGGCGAATGTGACGATACCAGCCGGGGGTGTTCCTGCTCCAGTGCCTGCAACTCGTGAAACAGCCGGTCGTATTCCGCATCCGTAACGGTCGGCCGATCGAGGACGTAATAGTCGTTATTGTGCTGCTCGATTGTCGCGCGCAGTGCTTCGACGCGCGAGATGATGGACTCCGGCAAGGCCATTTACGAAAACAAACGCAGCGCGCGCGCTCCTCCGGCCGCGATCTGGCCTGCCTCCATTTTCGCAAGTATTCCTGTCAACTGGCGTCGGATCTTGTCAATGGCATCATCCGTGAGCACTGTGCGGTTGTCGTCGACCAGCGTGCCGTCGAGCGTTGACGAGAAAGCACGCGCCGTCGCGAGCATTCCCTCGAATGAGCCGAGCCCTTCCGCGACACACGGCACATCAAGCAGGAAGGTGACCCCGCTCGTCATCAGCGCCTTGATCTGCTCTGGCACGAACGGCATAGGCTCGTGATTGTCGAGCGAGTAAACGATGTTGCCGTGGTCATTGCGCAGGTAAAACACGCCGGCGCTTTCAAGCTTCATGCCGCGGGCCTCGGCGAGCGCGCGTATTTTAGTTCCGGAAAACGGGCCGCCCCGCGTGATCACGTTAACGCCGATCGCAATATCCACATCAGAGCAGAACCGGTCGATTTGCACCGCCATCGAATGCGCCACTGCCGGATCCAGCGACTTGACGCTGATGGCGCCCTCGTCATCCGCCCAGCTTTGCACGGTCGCGCGAAACACGTTGAGCTTGTCCTGGTCCACGCAGCCCGCCCGGTTCGACATTTGCACCGCGAAGCGTAACCGGGCGTAAGCGATGCGGCTGTCGACGCCGGCCGGCTGCCACTCGGTCGCCGCCGCATCGTAGCCCGCTGCCAGCACCGGCTTATCCCAGTCCGAGGTGAGTTCGATCAACTGCGCGTGCAAGCCTGCGCTCGCCGCAGGCGCCGCGAGTTCGGTGTCCACCACATAGTCGATCACCGGATCGATCATGAGCGTCGGTGGCGTGCGCGTGGGCAGGATATCTGGCGCAGCCGCTGGAAATGGATCGGCGTCCAGTCGCGGCTCAATGCGCGCGCCGGGATTTGTGTCTGTATCCGCCGACCTCACGGCGGGCATCAGCACATCATCATGCTCGCGCTCAAATGCCAGTTCGCTGCGGCGCTTGAACTGGCGCTCCTGCCACCAATTGAACGCATATACGCCGGCCACCACGCAGGCGCCAATGCCGAGCAAAGCTGTTTGCAAATCGCTCATGGTCGCGCGCGCCTGGCCTACGCCGCTTCTTCGGCGAGCTTCATGGCTTCTTCGATATCGACCGCCACCACGCGCGACACGCCGGGTTCCTGCATAGTGACCCCGATCAGTTGATTGGCGATTTCCATCGTGATCTTGTTATGACTGATAAACAGGAACTGCGAATTAGCCGACATTTTCTTGACCAGCTGGCAGAAGCGCTCGGTATTGGTGTCGTCAAGCGGCGCGTCGACCTCGTCGAGCAGGCAGAATGGCGCGGGGTTTAACTGGAACAACGCGAACACGAGCGATAAGGCGGTCAGCGCTTTTTCGCCGCCTGACAATAAATGGATCGAACTGTTTTTCTTGCCCGGCGGCTGCGCGATGACGTGCACGCCGCTGTCGAGGATTTCCTCGCCCGTCAATTCAAGCTTGGCGCGGCCGCCGCCGAAGAGCGACGGGAACAGGCGGCCAAAATGCCCGTTGACCTCGTCGAACGTATGCTGGAGGCGTTCGCGGGTTTCCCGGTCGATGCGGCGGATCGCGTCCTCGAGAGTCGATAGCGCCTGGTTAAGATCGAGCGATTGCGCATCGAGATAATTCTTGCGTTGCTGCGCGGAATCGAGCTCTTCAAGCGCCGCCAGATTGACCGCGCCGAGCGCGCTAATTTCACCGTTTAGCCGCGTGATATCCGCCTGCCAGGCGCCCGACCGCTTGCCTTTTTCGAGCTGAGCCTCAAGCTCCGCGTCATCAGCACCCGCTTCGGCGAGTTGCATGGCGAACTGCTCTTCCATCAGGCGGGCTTCCTGCTCCTTCAGTTTGACCTCATTGGTGCGTTCGCGGATCGGATTGAGGTTTTGCTCTATGCTGCTGCGTTCCTGCCCGGTTTCCCGCAGCGCCGTCTCCGTTGCTTCGAGCGCGTCACGCGCCGCGGCCAGTACTTGTTCTTTCTGCGCGCGCACGCCGATGATTTGCTCGAGATCGGTCGTGAGCGGCGCTTCATCGAGCAATCCCAGTTCGTGTTCGTGCTGGGCGATGCCGGTCTTAACGGTGCCGACACTATCGGCGATCAGCTTAATTGCATTTTCAATTTCGGCAATTTTGTTGGCGCATGTTTTCACATGGAACGCCGACTCCTGCGCCGCTCGTTCGGCCCGCTGCATCAGTTGGCGTTGTTGTTCCAAAGCCGCTTCTGCCGCCGCATGATGCGCCAGGACACCCGTCTGCCGGTCATGGTGCTCAAGGCGCAGCCGGTCGAATTCAGCGATATTGATTTGCGCCGCGTCGTGCTGGCCGCGCTCATTGCCTGACTGAGCGCCGATCTCAGCCAGTTCGGCAGCAATTTGTTCGCCGCGCTGGGTCACGCGCTGGGCATGTTCGGACAGGCGCAGTATCGAAAGTTCGGATTCATGCAACGATTGTTGAAGAGCTTCCGCGGCGTTGCGCAGTTCATTCGTCACCGCCTTGCGCTGTTCGAAGCCCGCCTCCGCCTCGCCAAGCGCTTCGCGCAGCGTCGTCAGCCGCGCCTGCTCGGTCGCGTGCTGCCGCGTTATCTGCTCGATCTCGCGCTGGCGTGACAGCACGCCGTGCAGTTCTGAATCGGGCGCGTGAAAACTGACGCTGTGACGCGTGAACACATGACCGTCGCCCGACACCAGCAACGCGCCGGCCGGCAAGCG
>JANXRI010000451.1 GCA_025353085.1 Betaproteobacteria bacterium | reverse complement strand
ATCACCGATCACAACGTGCGCGAGACATTGGGCATCTGCGACCGCGCTTATATTATCAACGACGGCAGCGTGCTCGCCTACGGAAAACCTGACGAAATCGTTTATAATGACAGCGTGAGAAAGGTCTATCTCGGAGAGCATTTCCGGTTGTAGATACGCTCTACAGTCCACTCCCGGCCTGCGCGCCGGCGGCTCTTTTTTCTTTTAAGTTTAAGCACTCATCGCGACGCGCCGCACATTCTCTCGGGGCCATGAAGCATTCGCTACAACTCAGGCTGTCCCAGCATTTAACGCTGACGCCGCAATTGCAGCAATCCATCCGGCTGCTGCAACTGTCGACGCTGGAGCTCAATCAGGAGATTGAGAAATTCCTGCAGGACAACCCGTTGCTGGAACGCGAAGACGGTCTGCGCGAAGAACCCGTGGTGCCCTCCCCCGGCAGTAGCGACTTTACGACGAACACCGCACCTGCAACGCCAAGCGACACGGTAGCCGACACGACTGCCAGCGACACGCATGGCAGCGCCGACACACCTGGTTTTGAAGAAGACTACAGCCACGGCGGCACCCGCGACGACAACGATGAAATCGAATACCCGCAGGTTGCTGCTGAAACGCCGTCATTGCGCGAGCATCTGATCTCGCAGTTGTCGTTGACCCAAATCCCGGATCACGACCAACGACTCGTCACACTGCTTATCGATTCGCTGGATGATCACGGCTATCTCCATCAGGATTTAGCTGAACTCATCGAGTTGCTGCCGCCCGAACTCAATATCGAAATCGAGGATCTGCAGGTTGCGCTAAGGCACCTGCAGAATCTCGACCCGCCGGGCGTGGGCGCGCGCACGCTCGGCGAATGTCTCAGGCTTCAATTGGAGACCCTGCCCTCTGCCACGCCGTATCGCGGGCATGCGATCGAGATCGTGACAAACCATCTCGACGTGCTGGCCGCGCGCGATTTTTTGAAGCTGAAAAAAGTATTACGTTGCGAGGACGCGGTTCTGCGCGGCGTCAAGAACCTGATCACCAGTCTCAATCCGCGTCCGGGTGCTAGTTTTTCGTCGGGCGATACCCGCTATATCGTGCCTGACGTGATCGTCAAAAAATTGAAAGGTGTGTGGCTCGCCGCCCTTAATCCCGACGCGATGCCGAAACTGCGCATCAACCGGTTGTACGCCGACATTTTGCAGCGCAATCGCGACGCGGGACACCAGCAGCTCGCCGGCCAGCTTCAGGAAGCCCGCTGGTTGATCAAAAATGTGCAGCAGCGCTTCGATACCATATTGCGTGTATCCCAGGCGATCGTCGACCGCCAGCGCCACTTCTTCGAGCATGGGGAAGTGGCGATGCGGCCGCTGGTGCTGCGCGAAATCGCGGACACCCTCGATCTGCATGAATCGACCGTGTCGCGTGTAACCACCCAGAAGTTCATGTTCACGGCGCGCGGCATCTACGAACTTAAGTATTTTTTTGGCAGCCACGTCACGACCGACACGGGCGGCTCGGCGTCGAGTACGGCGATCCGCGCGTTGATCAAGCAGCTCGTCAGTGCAGAGAACGGCAAAAAACCGTTGTCCGACAGCCAGATATCTGAAATTCTCGGCCAGCAAGGCATCGTCGTCGCGCGGCGCACCGTCGCGAAATATCGGGAATCTATGCAGATATTGCCGGTCAATCTTCGTAAGTCGCTGTGATATCCCGCAAGCCGCAATCTGAAATACCGCAACCTAACCGAGGAGTGATTGTATGAATCTTCATCTGAGCGGTCATCATGTCGAGGTTACCCCCGCAATACGCGACTATGTCACCAGCAAATTTACGCGAATCACGCGTCACTTCGATCACGTCATCGACGTCAACGTGATCGTGTCGGTGGAAAAGCTCACCCAGAAAATCGAAGCCAATGTGCACCTCAGCGGCAAAGACATTTTCGTCGAATGCGCCGACGCCGACATGTATGCAGCGATTGATGCGCTGGTCGACAAACTCGACCGCCAGATCCTCAAGCACAAGGAACGCAATAATGAGCATCGGGGCGGGCGCGAACCGGGGCGTGAGGTCAGCGAAGATTGACGCGCCGCCGCGTGCGTGCCATCGTCCCACCCTGCATCCCCGCTGCGTGCTGCTAACTTAACCACTATGAATCTTATCGCCACACTTCTACCAAGCCAGAATGTAGTGGCCGATCTCGACGTCGGCAGCAAAAAACGCGTGTTCGAGCACGCCGGCTTGTTGTTCGAAAACAATCAAAACGTTGCGCGCAGCCAGGTCTTCGACAGTCTTTTTGCGCGGGAAAAACTGGGCTCGACCGGCCTGGGCCAGGGCATCGCAATTCCGCACGGGCGTATCAAGGGGCTGAAAGAGGCCGTCGGCGCGCTGATTCGCATGCACGAACCGATTCCATTCGACGCCCCTGACGGCCTGCCGGTTAATCTCATCTTCGTATTGCTGGTGCCCGAGCGGGCGACCGATCTACATCTGCAAATCCTGAGCGAGCTCGCACAAATGTTCAGCGATCACGCGTTTCGCGAGCAATTGCTCAAGTCGGCGTCTGCCGAAGCCATGCACCAGTCGATTGCCGAATGGCAACCTCATGCCGCAAATCAGCGTAGCGCAGCTGTTTGACGACAATCGTGACAAGCTGCGCCTCACGTGGATCGCGGGGCGCGATGGCGGCATCAAGACGCTCGACAGCGCCCACCAGAAAGGTTCGCGCGGCGGCCTGATCGGGCACCTCAATTTCATCCATCCGAACTGGATACAGATACTCGCCCGGCCGGAGATCGATCACCTTAACGCGCTCGATACAGTCATGCGGCAACAGACGCTGCACCAGCTCGCGACTTCCGACTTGGCCTGCATCATCGTCGCCGGCGGCGAGGCGCCGCCCGGGCATCTGGGCACGCTTGCCGATACCCTGCATGTTGCGCTGCTCGCGTCGCCGCTCGAAAGCGTCGAGCTCATGTGGCTTCTGCGGCCCTACCTCGCGCGTGCGCTGGCCGAATCGACCACCATGCATGGCGTGTTTCTCGATGTGCTCGGCATGGGCGTCATGATCACGGGCGACAGCGGCGTGGGCAAAAGCGAACTCGCGCTCGAGCTGATCAGCCGTGGCAGCGGCCTGATCGCTGATGACGTCATCGAACTTTACAGAATCGCGCCCGAAACGCTCGAAGGCCGGTGCCCGCTATTGCTGTGCGATTTCCTGGAAGTGCGCGGCCTGGGTGTGCTCAACATCCGCACTATATTCGGGGAGGCCGCGTTGCGACCGCGCAAGAACATGAAATTGATCGTGCAGCTCGAAAAGCCCGCCGGCAGCGAGACGCAGTATGTTGATCGCCTGCCGCTCAAGCCGGGCATGCTTGAAATCCTCGGCGTCAGCATCAGCAAAGTCACCATACCGGTGGCAGCCGGCCGCAACCTGGCAGTATTGGTCGAAGCCGCGGTGCGCAACCATGTATTGCAATTGCGCGGCATCGACAGCACGCGCGAATTCATCGAGCGTCAGGCACTGCAAATGAAAAACGATATCCAGTAACCAGCAGGCGCCGACGACACCCCGCATGCAACTCGTCATCATCACCGGACTTTCGGGGTCCGGCAAAAGCGTCGCGCTCAAGGTGCTCGAAGACGGCGCCTTCTACACCACCGATAACCTGCCGGCCAAACTGCTGCCCGACATGGTCGGGTTTCTGCGCGAAGCCGGTTATGCGCGCGTCGCCGTCAGCATCGACGCTCGCAGCGGCGGCACCCTGAGCGATCTGCCGCAGCACGTGCGCGACCTGAAGGCGCGAGGCGTCGGCGTTCGGGTGTTATTCCTCGAAGCCAAAACCGAAACGCTGTTGAAACGCTTCTCCGAAACACGGCGGCGCCATCCGTTGAGCGCTGGCGAACTCACGGTCGGCGAATGCATCGCGCGCGAGCGCGAGTTACTCGCCGATATCGGCGCCGAGTCGCATCATATCGACACCAGTGAATTAAATCCGAGCGCACTGCGCGCATGGATCAAAGAGTTTGTCGAGTCCGATCATTCGGGCCTGACTCTGCTGTTTCAGTCGTTCGGTTACAAGCACGGCATTCCCCTCGACGCCGACTTTGTGTTCGACGTTCGCTGCCTGCCCAATCCATTTTACGATCCCGCTTTGCGCCCGTTGACCGGCAAACACCGTGCGGTTGTCGATTTTCTGGAGGCCAACGCCAATGTCGGCCGGATGTACGCCGATATACGTGATTTCGTCCAGAATTGGCTACCCTGTTTCGTTGCCGACAACCGCAGTTACGTGACTGTCGCGATCGGCTGCACTGGCGGCGAGCATCGGTCGGTTTATTTCGTCGAGAAGCTGGCGGAAAATTTTCGGGCTGCTCGCCGCGTGCTGGTTCGGCACCGCGAACTTTCAATATGAGCGAAAAAATACCTGCATCGACACTCGAAGACAGCGCGCGGACCTTTATATTTCCGCTGAATACGGTGCTATTTCCAGGCGGCGCCCTGCCGCTCAAGATTTTCGAGCAGCGGTATATTGAAATGACGAAACGGTGCATCAGCGAGGAGCGGCCGTTTGGTGTGTGCCTCATCAAGGAAGGCCGCGAAACCGGCACGCCCGCGGTGCCTCAAGACATCGGATGTCTCGCGCGCATCGTGCACTGGGATATGCCGCAATTGGGGGTGTTTCATCTGCAAGTCGAAGGCGTGCGGCGGTTTCGCATTGTGGCCACGGAAGTGGAAAAGAACGGGTTGATCTCCGCGACAATTGAGTGCCAGGCGCAAGACTCTGAAGTGGCGCCCGCAGAAACGCTGTGCAGCGACGTGCTTAAAGCCATCATCGAGAAAATCGGCGCCGAACATTTTCCATCGCCGCATCGTTTCAATAACGCCGCGTGGATAGGCTATCGCTTGAGTGAAGTGCTGCCGATCAGCCTGAAAGTAAAACAGCAACTTTTGCGCCTCACAGATCCGCAGGCGCGGCTGTCGCAGTTAGGCGAAATTCTGTCAGCGCAGGGCCTGCGCTCGATCAGGCCGTAGCGCTTCGTCCCTAGTGCTTCGTTTCATCGCTCTCGCCGAAGTAGCCTGGAAATTCGCCGGCATAACACGGCGGCGATGCATACCCGCCGGCGGGTTGTGAGCGCGGGCGCGGCAGGCCCCGCTGCTGGCACAGTTGCTGCGCGCGTTCGCGGCAGACCTCCGCGCTGATACGCGCCAGTTCGGCATTCTTTGCAACATAGATGCCCGCTTCGGTCACGACGAAATCCATCGGCACGTCATGCGGTTGCGGCCGTATCGTCGGCAGCCCCGCAAATTCGAATGCGACGCCGATCGCCAACGGTCGCGGCGAGGCAGCATCGAGCGTGCGATCGAAATAGCCGCCGCCGTAGCCCAAGCGGTAAGCCTGCGCGTCAAAGCCGATCATCGGCACAATGGCCGCATCCGGTACTACCAATGCAGTGCCATCGGGAATCGGAATGTCATAGACGCCCTTCATCATAGGCGCGCCCGGCCACCATGCGCGAAATTGCAGCGGTTGAGCCTTCGCGATTACTACCGGCAGCGCCGCGGCAGCGCCGAGTTGACGAAAGTGCCTGACCACAAAACGGGCGTCGAATTCGCTTTTATACGGCCAGCAAAAACCGATAGTCATGTTCGAGAGCAGCGTGAAGCCGGCTTCAATATGCGCGCTGATCGCGGCATTCATCTGGCGATGGCGGACGGCTTCCAACGCCTCGCGTTGCGCGATCAGTTCCGCGCGCTTCTGCTTGCGCCACTCTCTGATTTCAATCCAGTTCGGATCCATAAATTTTTGGGCTGCCGTGCTCCGCGCTTATTTCTGCATCGCCGATCCCGGATTGAACGCCTTAGAGTCGATTGTTGATGTTTCACTAATTCGCAACAGCGGGTTAGTGCCATTCTCACCCTCTCCTTTGGGAGGGCCGGGGTGAGGGATTGAGCGTTCCGATTGTCATCCATCATGAAACGCTCAATAAGTTCCAAGGATACACCGGTGACTCGCATCGTTGCCGATATTACCGGCCCGGCTCAGCACGGGAAGCGCTGCGACAAATTTGAATAAAACAATCAGTCTGCCTGGATCGCGAGCAAAATTCGTTTTACCGGCGCTGGAATCGCCGCGCCGAGCGCATCTTCGATCGGCAACCAGCTTACGCCGGGCGCAGCGGCATGCGGCGCGATATCACTGATGAGCAAGCGCTGCGGCGCGATATCGAGCTTGAAGTGCGTGAAGCCGTGAGCGAGCACCGGCATCGCCTGCTGCATCGCGACGCTCGCGCCGAAGCGCTGTTTGCACAGAGCAACGATATCGACGCCCGCCGCAGCTTCCGGCAGGCTCCACATGCCGCCCCAAATCCCGGTGGGCGCGCGCTTCTCGAGCAGCACCTGTTTCGCATGCAACAGCACCAGCATTTGCGTGTGCCGTTGCGGCAGTGTTTTGCGTGGCCGTGGCGCGGGGAATTGCTTGATCGTATCGGTCTTGCGTGCAATGCAGGCGGACGCTACCGGGCAAAGTTCACAGCGCGGTCGCGTGCGTTTGCAGATGGTCGAGCCCAAATCCATGAGGCCTTGTGTATACGACTTGATATTGCGCGACGGCAACTGTCGCTCGGTCTCTCGCCATAGAGTGATCATCACTTTGGCGTCGCCGGGATACCCGGCAATGCCGAAACGGCGCGCGAACAAGCGCTTCACGTTGCCGTCGAGAATGGCGTGACGCGCGCCGAATGCAAATACTGCGATGGCTGCGGCCGTCGAGCGCCCTATCCCCGGCAACGCAATCAACGCGGTGAATTCGCGCGGAATCTGCCCGCCGTGTTCAGCCAACACTTGCTGTGCAGCGCGATGCAAATTTCGCGCCCGCGAGTAGTAGCCGAGCCCGCTCCATAGCGCGAGCACGTCATCCTGCGCCGCTGCAGCGAGCGATTTGATATCGGGGAAGCGCTCGAGACAGCGCTGAAAATAAGGAATGACGGTCGAGACCTGGGTTTGCTGCAGCATGATCTCTGATAACCAGATGCGGTAGGCATCGCGCGATTTCTGCCATGGCAAATCATGCCGACCATGCAGTTGTTGCCATTGCACGACCTTGCTCGCGAAGGTCGCGCCCTGCACGGCTGCTGCGCGCGGGCGGGCCTTGGGTCTGACCTTAGCGCCCAAACAGCCCCTTGAGTTTGTCCTGCAGCTGATCCTGCACCTTGGCCTTGATCTCTTCCTTCTTGCTTTCGACGACCGCTTGCGCCGCACTCGCCGCAATACCGCTGAAATCGATTTGGTACTGAGGCGCAGAAAACGGCCCCGTCAGCTTGACCGGCACCGTCAGCCCTTTCAATTCCGCGAGCTCCCGGCCGCCCTGGCCTGCCGCCGTCGCGACCACTGTCGCCTTGACCAGGTAGTTAAGATTTTCATTGCCGAGGTCGATGTCGCCATCGCCGCCGAGCCGGAGCAATGGCGATTTTCCGGCGAGGTCGTTATTGTGCGCAACGCCGTTCTTGATATTGAAGGTGCCGGTTAATTCCGAGAAGTCGGTTTTCTCGGTCTGGCTGGCGGCCTGCGACTTCTCGCCTTTCAACGCACCCAGTTTCGACTTCGCATCGCGGATTGATCCGGCAATGTTGATACCCTTGATTGCACCATCGGTGAGCCTGATCGCGGCGTTGCCGCTCAGCGCTTTTTTGATCGCCGACACAGTGTGTCCCTGTCCGCTCACATCGAGCGACAAATTGCCTTTGCCTTCAAGCGAATCGAAGTTCGCCGCATCTTTCAGCATTGGGCCGACATTAATGCCGGTAAGCGTTTGCTTGACGGCGATGACCGGCGTCGCTCCGGACTGCACCGACAGCGCTCCGGCGAGCGTACCTTGATAGAGGTTGGCGGCGATCGGACTGACGTCGACCCGGCCGTTCGCCGCTTTCACTTCAACGCGCACATTCGCTGCTTTGACGTTCGCCACTTTTAGCGTGCCGATTTTGATGGTGCCGTTGGCGTTTAAGCCTTTTAACGAGGCGAGGTCGATCGGCTGCTCGGGTTGTTTCTGCTTGGGGTCCGATTTGGGCAGATAACGATCTGCATCGAGCTGATCGATATTAATATCGAACGTGTAAAACGGCGGCGTAAATTTGGTCAACCCCGCTTTGCCGTTGATATTGCTATCGTCGAATTTAGTGGCGAAAACAAAGTTCGCATTCTGCTTGACCAGATCTACCGCTGCTGAGCCGGTGACCGTTGCATCAATCGGGTTCTTCGGCAACTTGGGGTTGTTGACATTGACGGTCGCCGTCAATTTGGCAAGCTCAATTTTTTCCGCATCGACGCTGCCCGTCAGCGGGCTCGTGACTTTGGCCTTCATCGTCGCACCATCGCTTTGCGTTTCGATATTCAACGTCATGCTCGCAGCGGTGAACGCCTTGGCGGTGCCGTCCAAGCTTGGGATCTCAAGCTTGACCAGGGTCTTGCCCTTGGCGTCGGACATAGTCGCATCGAGCACAATTTTCTCGCCATTCACTTTATCTTTGGTCACATTGAGTTTGGGCGCGTCGAACTTCACGTTAAGGTCGCCGCCGCCTGCCGGTTTGCCGGTCGCTGCAACCGCAAGTTTCGATACCACGAGTTCCTTGGTCGCCGGCTTGGCGTCGATGTCGCCCTTGACGGTCGCGGCCAGGTTATTGATTCCGGCTGCCGTACCATTGGCGTTGAAATCCAATCCGTCGAGCACGTAATGCTGCTGGTCCAGATTGAACATAAGCGAGGTTTTGAGCGCAGCGTCGAGATTAAGCTTCGGTTTTTCGCTTTGCGCGTTAAACGCGAGATCAATTTTGCCCGGCACGCCGTTCGCAATGCGGCCGGTCTTAAGGTTTACCTTCGACAGCGCGTACTTGGTGCCGGCCGCTTGGTCGACATAAGACACCGTCGCGTTGTCCAGTGTCACGTGGTCGATATCGATTTTAACGGGCGACGTCTCGGTTTTTGCGGTCGGCGCCGGCTTGTCGCTACCCGTCAGGTCGTCAACGTTCAGTTTGCCGTCTTTGCCGCGGACCAGGTTCGCGCGCAGGTTTTTAATCTCGATCGCGTCGATGATCAGCTCTTTAGACAGTAGCGGCATGACCTTCAGCGAGACGCGCATTTCATCGACGCTCGCGAATTCCTGGTCTTTGCCGTATTCCGACAGCGACGCCTTGCCGACCCTGGCGCCTATGCTCGGAAACAGCGACAGCTTGATGTCGCCATCGAGCCGCAAGGTGCGCTTGGTTTTGTCCTTTACCGCCTGCACGATCTGCGCTTTGTACTCGTTCGGGTCGAAAGTCGCTGCGACATACGCGCCGATGGCCACGACGACGACAATCAAAGCGGCTAGCGGCAAGACGACAAATTTAACGATTTTATTCATGGCGCAGACCCCGTCTGGTTGATGACGCGCGCGATTCAAATGGAGCGGGTGAAGGGAATCGAACCCTCGTATGCAGCTTGGGAAGCTGCCGTTCTGCCATTGAACTACACCCGCG
Source organism: Betaproteobacteria bacterium (assembly GCA_025353085.1). Classification (GTDB taxonomy): domain Bacteria; phylum Pseudomonadota; class Gammaproteobacteria; order Burkholderiales; family SG8-41; genus PALSA-1004. The sequence continues at coordinate 26,541 of JANXRI010000451.1, read as the reverse complement.
GACTGGCGGCGATTTTACGCTACTACCGGACCTGCCTCCAACAGACTGTTTGGGTTCAGTAAAAGATGTATATGGGTGGAGAGCGGTGACTTTTACTGAAGTGTCTGATGACCCTGCACGGGGAACTACTAGTCTGCCCTCAGTAAATTTGGATGGTGTGCTTGGGGAAGCGTGCTGATTTTTACTGAATTGAGTCGTTGACGACACAGCTATTGCGGTCTTCTTCAATTCGGATTGCAACACATCGGCATTGTGTAAATGACCACCCGGCGTCAAACTGCTACTAACATTCAGCAGGACATCTAGGTAAATGCTCTTATGTATTGGCTATGTTTGTACATTTTTGCCAAGGAAAACAACCCGCCACATTCGACGAATTTTGTGCACGACGCACATTCCTCAAGATATTCATTCTTCCAATCACTAATTGATTTTCTGTAATTTCCCAACACGTCAGAATTTACAGTGCATAGCTGGTGGTTGTACACGGACGATGTCATTCCGTAGCTGTTTAGCAATGAAACTGCTTCACTGAGTACGTCCTTGTATTCGTATGGATCAATCCAAAGGTCATCCAGATTTGCTCTAGTGAACCCGGTGATTTCCAACCCCATTAAGGCGACGTGATCGACAAACAATAGGTTTCGAGCGATGAATTCGCATGTCTTAACAAGTCGATCTATCGTTTGCTTATGAATAACGACTCTGATCTCCACCTTCTGTTGAACTCTTTTTAGATTAAGAATACCTCGAACTGTTTCGTCAAATGCCCCCTTGCTTTGAACGACATAATCGTGGCGAACCGGGTCATCAGAGTAAATCGGTATTCCAACCAGAATGTCAGGATGACAGACGGCGGCATATTTCTTGGCAAACTCAAAGTCCTTGAAAGTGCGCCCGTTGGAAAGAATATCGACAGCGGTGTTTGGTAAGTTTCTTTTAACATGGGCCAATAGCTCTATCAGTTTGTCGCCGTACAATGTCGGCTCCCCGCCGCTAAATCCGATTGCTTGAGTGTCTCGAGGTATTAAATCTACTAGCTCAAACGCTTCCTTTAATAGCCACGAATCGTCTGCTCGCTTCGGAGGCTGTGAACACATCAAACAATAGTGATTGCATTGCTCCGTTAGCAGGATCGTATTGTGAAGTGAGTTCCTTCTGAAAAGAGACCGCATTGAACCTGTAACGGGGTCTAACCGGATGATGTCACCCTCGCTTAAGTAATCGTAGTCATTCGATATTGTTAATACATCGCTATCGCTATAACGATCTTTACAATCCTCCCGTTCCGTTAATACAGCCTTAAAACCCATCCCATCGCTCTCTGAAAGAGTCGAACCCCGCGCCAACAAAGCCATGCGCTTACGCAGAACCATTGGAAGTGACGCGTTTTTAGTCAACGTTACAAGGTATGGTTCCCTATTGGTCGACTGGAGAACTCCGAACTTACCGTGGCAGCCGTCGTCAACAATAAAGGCAGGGCGGCCCGGCTCTGAATAAACGGAATTTTTGCCGTGCGGATGATATAAACGATTAGCGTCTGCGACAGTAGCCCTTCGATAAACCAGCCCGATTGAAAGAGGGATTGTGAGGTGGGGACTTGCGCCGAGAACACAAACCACATCATCGCGAACGTCACATAATCAAAGATGGAACTGACCGGGCCGATACAGATCATGAAACGAGCCAGACTGCCGATCACCCATTTGCGCGGCTTCTCGGTGTATTCCTTGTCTACGTCATCGAAGGGAATGGCGATCTGCGAAATGTCATAGAGCAAGTTCTGAAGCAGAATCTGTAGCGGAAGCATCGGGAGGAAAGGCAGAAATGCGCTCGCGCCCAAGATGCTGAACATGTTGCCGAAATTCGAACTCGCCGCCATCCTGATATATTTTGAAATGTTGCCGAACGTTCTGCGGCCTTCAAGCACGCCCTCCTCGAGCACCATCAGGCTTTTTTCAAGCAAAATTATGTCGGCCGACTCCTTCGCAATGTCGACCGCGGTATCTACGGAAATACCGATGTCCGCCGTGCGCAAAGCTGGCGAGTCGTTAATGCCGTCGCCGAGAAAGCCGACCACGTGGCCGCGCGACTGAAGCGCACGGACTATCCGGTCCTTCCGGGCTGGCGTGAGCTTGGAAGCCGCAATGATTCTGCCTCCGTTTCACATACACCAAGAAATCGATATGTTAACGGCGGATCGAGGGAATGCAAATCAGCAGAGCAAAGGTGCCGCATCGGCGGTATATCGAGTTCGGGTGAATCTACTGGCTCATAGGTCAGTGATCCCAAGACTCCCGGCGGCGCGATTACTCTGAATAACCCTCGGTTTTTACTTCATCAAGCCCCGCCCTTGTGAGCGGTCTAATTCGAGTTGAATTGATCTAGATCAAACGTACTCGTCGAGCGGACTGCACAATTGTCAAACTTAATTTAAGCCACGCTCTGTCCGCTAACGCATAGGGAGTCTGTGACATCGTCTTTAAGGGAATGTAGTACGGTGGCCCACAGCGAGATATGGTGGAATAACAAGGAGGTTTAGTCATGCGATCGATAGAGCCATTTCTGCCATTGAAAGCGTTGTGCTCGGGCGTGCTACTACTTGTAGCTTTGCCACATGCACATGCCGTCCCCAGCTATGCTCGACAGACCGGCCAGGCATGTGTCGCATGCCACATTAGTTTCCCGGAACTTACCGCGTATGGCCGCTATTTCAAACTAACCGGATATACGATAGGCGATCGCCAGCTATTTCCGGTCGCGGTAATGGCGCAGGCTTCGTATAACTCCATCCGCAATAACGACGACGGCACTGGCTCAGGCGCATCAGTCATAAACAACCGAAATAACGATGCGGTATTCAGCGCGGCAAGTCTGTTCGTCGCGGGAAAAGCGACGGATTATCTCGGCGGATTTGTTCAATACACCTACAACAATGTTTCTTCTTCCACGGATGCGAACGGGATCACCTCCCTCAAAGGACACTCGGGGCTCGACAATAGCGACATACGTCTTGTTGGCAAATATGCCGGCTCCGGTTCACAGGAGCCCGAACTAATCTACGGGTTGACCGTGCACAACAATCCAACGGTGCAGGACGTTTGGAACAGCACGTCGGCATTTGGTTTCCCATACACCGCCTCGCCGTTCGCTGTAAACCCTGCCGCGAAGACCCAGGTAGACAACACGCTCGCCCAGCAGGTCGCCGGAATGGGGGGCTACATTTTTTTGAAAAAATCCATTTACGCGGAGCTATCGTTCTATCGTACGGCCGACGGAGCATTCTCGTTCTTCCGCGCTGGACAGGACACCGCGACTCCTGGCGCCGTCGCGCGCCTCCGAGGCTATAACCCGTACTGGCGTCTCGCATGGAACCATGAATGGGGGCCGAACTCGGTCATGGTAGGCACCTACGGCCTGCGCGTGAACCGGTATCCCGATAATTCAATGCCCAGTACGCCGACCGACCAGTACACGGATTACGCGGTGGATGCCCAATTTCAGTCGGTGTCGGGGGTACACACATACACCGCGCAGGCCGCTTATATCTGGGAAAAGCAGGATTACAAAGCGAGCTTCCCGGCGGGCGGAATTGGTGCCGGCCCGGTTCCTATCAATGCCACGAACAACCTGCAAACATTCAAGGTCAAGGGCACGTACTATTATCAGCGCAAGTATGGCGCAACCGTGGCGTATTTCAACACGACGGGAAGCGCCGATGCGGGGCTTTACGCTCCTGCGGCTGTCACCGGCAGCGCGAACGGGAGTCCCAACAGCACCGGCTACATCGTGGAACTGAATTATCTGCCGATTCAGAATGTGCGACTAATGCTCCAGTACACGGGATTCACGAAGTTCAACGGTGGGGGCACCGCCTACGACGGCGTCGGCACGCGAAGTGCACGCGACAATAATCTGCTGTTTGCAAATGTGTGGGTGGCATTTTGATGCGCGCAATCACGGTTTATAAAACCAGCATCGCTTCAGTGCAACCAACCGCTAAAAAGAATGGGGGCGTGGCGATGAAGCGTATTGCAACAACAGTTGGATTGGCGCTGGCGTTAAGTTCGAGTGCCGCACTAGCGGCCGAATCATCAGAAGCGATCAACAATGCCGCCGCCAAAGTCGCGGTCAATTTGTGTTCTTCGTGCCACGGTCCGGCGGGCAATAGCATATCACCGACATTTCCCAAACTCGCCGGGCAGCAGAAGATGTATCTATCCGCACAACTCAGGGCTCTCAAGGACAAAAGCCGCAGCGACCCCGAGGCCCACGACTATATGTGGGGAATTGCCGCGACATTGGATGAGGCTTTAGTCGATGGATTGGCCGGCTACTATTCATCGCAGACGCCGGCGACGGGCAAGCCCGGCGATCCCGCCCTCATCGCACAGGGCAAGCACTTATTCGAAAATGGCGACGACTCAAGAAAGATCACGGCCTGTGTCAGTTGCCATGGCGCCAATGCCGAGGGCAACACAATATTTCCACGCCTGGCCGGACAGCATGCGGCGTACGTCGTCAGACAGTTACAGGTTATCCAGACCAATTTACGCAAGTCGTCGGTGATGCATGGGTTGATCACGGAATTGAAGCTTACCGATATGAAAGCGGTCGCCGAGTTCCTGCAATCAAAGTGACGCCGCCGAGAGTCTTGAAATCACTGACGAATGTTCGTGTGTATGGACTCCTCTTCCAAATCGATTGGAAGCCACCACTATTCCAATTTGATTTGTTGTACCCGGTGGCGGTGATCGATCGATTCGGTTTGGTGAACGTGTGTGTGTGTTCTGAGATTGCGTGATCCAGAATCGAACGAATGGATTTTTGTAATTTTTCCTCGAAGAATGCCAAACGCATTGGCATATATAAACCGGAGTACGCACGCCATTCGTCCTGGAGTGGCCTACAACACATTAAGGTCGCTGGCACTGCGGATCGTTCGGATGCTGGATGCATATCCCGCGGAATACATCGCGTTACCTGTGCTGTTCGGCATGAACTTAAGTGGTGCCGGTCCATCATTATGACGAATAGATGACCAAAATCCGAGGGTCGGGCGTCCAGATAAATATCTAAGGCATAACTCAAATAAGAACCCGGCGGGGAAATATGGACGGGAAACCACACTGCAGGCGAAGTCTGACTTTTAAACAGGGCGCGTTTTAAACGTCGCCCAACCGGGACCGGTCAGTCAGTGGCGTCAGAAAATGTATGGGGTCAAGCGTTCTCGAAAACCTGCTCCCGCCGCAAGGCGATCGTGGCGGGGGAATAGGCCGACTCAATATGAGTCTGCGCGCCGCCGATACGCGCAACGATCGAATCCTGGTTGTTCATCGTCCATGCGACGCCTTCCGCCAGGTCGGCGCCGATTCACGCCCAGTCCTTGAATTTCAGGTACGAAGGAATCGGATGAGCGATGACGAAACGGCCGGACCAAAGTGCCTCAATGATCCGGTTAGGACTTTTTGCAAGTGTCTATGGCTCGTCCTGCAAGGCTGGAATAAGCACAACCTCGGTGGCGGCCAGCGTGTTCCATGTTTCGGCGCTGGACCATGGCACGTACACAAGCGACAAGGCGCCGCCATTTTTGCGATTGAACTTCTCGCAATAGCGCTCGATGCCCTCGACACCCGCGGTCACGATGCGCAGATCCATCGGAAATTGCCGGGCGGCTTCCAATAATGAAGGCAACGCCTTCATTAAGCCCGGAATGTTCCATCCATAGCCGAACCATAACGTCTTAAGGCGCGCGCCATCCGGCGACCACGTCGGCGTCCCGCGCGGGCCCTCAAAGGGATCACCGACGATAACGGAATCTTTGCCGGTATGTTGCAAAATAATCTGCCGCAGCGCGGACGATACCGTGATGACATTGTCGGCGAGCAAAACCATGCGGTGAAGATGCTCGCTGGCGGCGCCTTCGAAACGGTCATCGGTAAGATCAAACCATGTCTTTATACCGTTAACGCGTTGCTCTTCGAGCACTGTTTCGCTGCAGACGGGATCAGCGTAATTCTTTATGAACACGAGGTGGTCGGCGTCCGCAATGTGCTTGCGCACGTTATCGGCGCAATTTCGATCAAGTCCGATCACCGACGCGTCGTGCCCACGCGCGATCAGGCCCTGCATCGGCATAATTGCGCGATAGCGAATGCTCGCGAGGTCCGATCCCGTGCCGCCGGCATTGGTTTTGAGCGCGTGCTGTGGCACGATCCAGACTGCCTTCATAAACCTATCCGGCGTTCGGCCTGAAAATTATCCACGGACCCGGCGCGCGATTGTAAAGATGTCTTGTTTTCACCGGCACGCGAATTCTATACCGGCGCGATCAAGTAACATATACCGCTATTGTTGTGAGCTAACAGCGCTGGAATGGGGAAACGTTCTTGAGAAAGCTGAATCTCGGCTGCGGCGACAAAATTCTTGCCGGCTACGTTAATGTCGATGTCGCCGCCAGCCGGCGCGGCCATAAGCCCGATGTGCTGTGCGATTTGCATCGGCTTACGCCGTTCGACGATGACACGATCGACGAAATACTCTCAGTCCATGTCGTCGAGCATTTCTGGCGCTGGGAGGTTGTCGACGTTCTCAAGGAATGGCTGCGCGTGATGAAGCCGGGCGGCATGATGATTCTCGAATGCCCGAACTTGATTTCAGCTTGTCAGGAGCTGCTGCGCAACCCCGATGTCGCCACTGGGCCGGGTCAGGAAGGGCAACGTTCAATGTGGGTATTTTATGGCGACCCAGCATGGAAGGACCCGTTGATGAACCATCGCTGGGGTTATTCGCCGGCGAGCCTCGGGGAAGTCATGCATGAAGCGGGACTTGTAAATCTGCGGCAGGAACCTGCCCAGTTCAAGCTGCGGGAGCCGCGGGATATGCGGATCGTCGGCGAAAAAAAACCTGAGCGTTAAAGGGCACCCGGTGACTCCTGAAGGACAGCAGTATCTCGAGTGGTTTTACGGCACCCATGTCTGGAAGGATCTGCACTATCGCGGCGTTCGGACGCTGAAGCTGCCACTCGATATGTGGAACTACCAGGAAATCATTTTTGAAAATAACCTGCACTGGGTGCTCGAAACGGGCACCCGCCACGGCGGCTCGGCCCTGTTTTTTGCGGATCTGCTCGCGGCAGGCGATCGCGAGGGCAGCGTCGTCACGATCGACGTAACGCATGACGCGCTGGATCCGGTCGCCACGACCCATTCACACATCCGGTTTTTGCTCGGCGACAGCGCGGCGGACGATATGGTCGAACAGGTTGCCGCGATCATCCCGCCGAAACGGCGGCACGGTTTACTGCTAATGCTCGATTCCGATCACACCGCGTCGCATGTGTTCAAGGAACTCACGGTATGGGTACCGTGGCTCAAACCGGGCGACTATCTCGTCGTCGAAGACACCATCGTCAACGGACATCCGGTAAGGCCCGATTTTGGACCCGGACCGATGGAGGCGATCATCGAGTACCTGGCCGCGAATCCGGGACGCCTGCAGGCCGATACTGCGCGCGAAAGCAAATTCGGCTGCACCTTTGCAAAACACGGTTACTTCAGGGTGATATAGAGGCGAATTCCGTTATCCATGTTTCTGTTTTTAGCAGTTACGGCATCCCGGTCCGCTCGGAGTGCTACACTTATTCTGATACTGCAGAAGATACTGCCTCACGTGGAAACCGGACGTCGAACCACGCCAACAGGTCTCGTTTTTATCATAGGAGAAAATATGCAAGTTTCCATCGGGTTGAACCAACTGCACCGCGGATTCCAGCGTGGGGCGGGCGTGATTGCCGCTTCACTGCTTCTTACGAGCGCATGGGCGCAGACGCCGCCGACCGCCGCGCCGGCCGCACCGCCATCGTGGCAGCAAGGCCGCTCAACTGAGCAAGGGACGTCAACCCTGCATCCGTTCGCGCCGCTGTTCACGGGACGCCCGTCAAGCGAGTTGCCGCTCAGCAAATTGAAGCTGCCGCCGGGCTTCAAAATCGAAGTATGGGCAGAGGGCATCCCCGAGGCGCGCTCGCTCGCACTCGGCGACAAAGGTACCGTGTTCGCCGGCAACCGCAATCTTTCCGACGTGTACGCAATCATCGACCGCGGCGGCAAGCGCGAAGTCAAAAAATTGCTGGCCGGCCTTAACGCGCCAAACGGCGTCGCATTCAGCAAAGGCACGCTGTTCGTCGCCGAGCGCCACCGCATCACGCGTTACGATGGGATCGAAGACCGCCTCGACAATCCGCCGGAGGCCAAAATCGTTATCGACAACCTGGATCCGTCTTCGCAGCCCGGCCACTTTTGGAAATTTTTAGCCCTCGGCCCCGATGGCAAGCTGTATTTCAACATCGGCGCGCCCGGCAACATCGTGATGCCGAATTACATGCAGGCGGCCATCCACCGCGTCGATCCCAAGACGGGCACACTCGAGACCGTCGCCCATGGCGTGCGCAATTCAGTCGGCTTCGACTGGAACCCCAAGACCAAGGAACTGTGGTTCACCAACCACGCGCGCGACTGGATCAGCGACGATCTGCCGAACGATACGCTGCACCGCGTCTCGCACAAGAATATGAATTACGGCTATCCGTTCTGCCATCAGGGCGACCTGCCCGATCCTGAATTCGGCAAAGGCCGCGCCTGCGCGGAGTTTGATGCGCCAGCGTTAAAACTCGGTCCGCACATCGCTCCGCTCGGCATGCGTTTTTACACCGGCAAGATGTTTCCGGCCGAATACCAGGGCAACATTTTCGTGGCGATGCACGGTTCATGGAACCGCAGCACCAAGCACGGCTATAACGTGATGCGCGTGGTGGTAGACGGCCAGGGCAAAGCCACGTTGAAACCGTTCCTCGACGGCTTCCTGACCGACGAGAAAGGCGATCCGCCAATGTGGGGCCGCCCGGTCGACGTAATGATGATGCGTGACGGCGCGATGCTCGTGTCCGACGATTACAACGGAATCATTTACCGGATCAGTTACAAGAAGTGAGCCTGACTAAGATAGTTACTGCACACGCGGTGGCGGGATTACTCGCCACCGCGTTATCTTATCCGGCGCTCGCCGCTGATGCGGCCGCCGGCATGCAAAAAGCCCAGGTCTGCGTTGCATGTCACGGCGCCGAAGGTATATCCAGCAATCCGACCGTACCGTCGCTGGCCGGACAACCCGCTCAATTCATTGCCACACAGCTTTTGATGTTTCGGGAAGGCAAACGCAAGGACGCGCAAATGTCGCCATTCGCCGCCAATCTCACGAATACCGATTTGAATAATCTCGCCGCTTATTTCACGACGCAAAAATTGACGCCGCCGACTACGGGTGTAGATGCCACTGCTACGCAGGCCGGCGCCCGCCTCTCTCAACAATACAATTGCGTGCAGTGTCACGGACCGGCGCTGCTCGGCCAACAACATATTCCACGACTCGCCGGCCAACAGCGTGATTACCTCAAAACGCAGTTGCGCGGGTTCAAGGCATCGACGCGCTTCGACATGGATGGCCAGATGACCTCGGCCGCCCAGCCGCTGTCGGAAGCCGATATCGATATGCTCGCCAATTATTTTTCCGGTATGCGCTAAGTCGCTTGCGAACGGTGCTTCTTCACATGAACCTAACCGCGTCGTTATACGTTCTGTCCGGTTATGCGCTCGCGGCCCTGGCGCCTGACGCGTTCGCTCAGGAGTCCAAACCGGCAGCAGCGCCGGTCCTGTTGCCCGAAGTCGTCACGAGCGCCACGCGCAGCGCGCGCGACAGTTTCGATCTGCCGGTCGCGATCGACAGCGTAGACAAGAGCGTCATCCGCGAAGACCGCTTGCAGGTCAACCTTTCTGAATCGCTCAATCGCGTGCCGGGTATTTCGATACTCAATCGCCAGAATTATGCGCAGGACCTGCAGATTTCATCGCGCGGTTTCGGCGCGCGCTCGGCGTTCGGCGTACGCGGCATCCGGCTGATTGCCGATGGCATCCCCGCAACCCTCCCCGACGGCTCCGCCCAGGCGTCCAGCTTCGATTTGAATTCGGCCGAGCGCATCGAAGTCATGCGCGGACCCTTCTCGAGTCTTTATGGCAATGCATCGGGCGGCGTAATTCAACTGTTCACGGCCGATGGTCCGCCCGAGCCGACGCTCAGCGGCTCCACTTTCGGCGGCAGCTATGGCACGTACAAAGGCGGCCTGCAGTTCGGCGGGCAGGATGGCCGTTTCAATTACATGTTCGACACATCGCGCTTTCACAGCGACGGTTATCGCGACCACAGCACGGTGACGCGCGACCTGTCGAATGCCAAATTCAAAATGCCGGCGCCCGGTGGCCAGTTAACGATGGTCGTGAACGCGGTCGATCAACCTGAAACCCAGGATCCGCTCGGCTTGACCCGTGCGCAGGTCATCGCGAACCCGCGCCAAGCCGATCCGAGCGCGAGGCTGTTCAACACGCGCAAAAGCGTGCGGCAAAACCAGGTCGGTCTCGTTTATGACATGAATCTCGGCAGCGCCGACAAGATCCAGGCGCGCACTTATCTCGGCGACCGCCAGGTCACGCAATTCCAGGCGATTCCGCTCGCGGCCCAACTCGTCGCCACGTCGTCGGGCGCCGTGGTCGATCAGGATTTTGGCTACGAAGGTCTCGGCGTGCGCTGGACGCATACCCTCAGCGACGGCGACCGCCCGCTTAATTTCAGCGCCGGCGTCGACTACGACCGCATGGCCCAGCATCGCAAAGGCTATCTCAACAATAACGGCATTCAGGGCACGCTCAAACGCGACGAAAAAAACACCGTCACGAATAGCGACTTATACGGGCAATTCGAATGGAAGTTTGCGCCACGCTGGAGCACGACGGCGGGCCTGCGTTACAGCAATGTGCGCTTCAATTCCAACGATTATTTTGTCAGCAACGGCAACGATAGCGGCGCGGTCAGTTATGCGAAGACAACACCGGTCGCGGGCGTGCTTTTCAATCTGGCGCAGTCGTGGAATGTATATGCCAACATCGGGCGCGGCTTTGAGACGCCGACATTGATTGAACTCGCGTACCGTAATACCGGCACAGGCCTCAACTTTGCGCTGCAACCGTCGACCAGTTTGAGCAGGGAAATCGGCGTCAAGGGCAAGCTCGGCAAAGCCGCGCGCGTCAATCTCACGCTGTTCCAAGTCAACACCGATAACGAAATCGTGGTCGATACATCAGTCGGCGGCCGCACCACTTACAAAAACGCGCCGAAGACCGATCGCAAAGGCATCGAACTGTCGGTGGAAAGTTATCTCGGCGCCGGCTTCGAAGCGGCGCTCGCCTATACCTGGCTCAACGCCGGATTCTCCCAGCCGTTCACGTCGGGCACGCCGGCCGTCAGCGTGGCTTCCGGCAACCGGTTGCCGGGCGTGCCGCTTTACACAATTTACGGCGAAGTGGTGTGGCGGCATGCGACGAGCGGTTTTCACGCCGCGGCCGAAGTGCGTTCGTCGGGCAAAGTTTATGTGAACGACCAGAACAGCGCGTTTGCCGATCCTTACACGATTGGCAATATGCGCGCCGGCTTTGAGCAACGCAGCGGCAAATGGCGCGTTACCGAATTCGCGCGCATCGATAACATTACCAACCGCCAATACGTGGGCTCGGTGATTGTTGCCGACAGCAACCTGCGATTCTACGAGCCGTCGCCGACGCGCAATTACCTCGTCGGCGTCAACGCCCAATTGCAGTTTTGATTTCCCGGTTGCCGGTTGATCGCCACGCTGCAAGAATTTTACGTCGTATTTTCCCGGAACCAGTCGTGATCGCACTCACCGTCAATGGCGAAGCCCATCAGTTCGCACGCCCGCTCAATTGCCGCGAACTTCTCGAGCATCTGAATCTTGCGGGCAAACGCATAGCGCTCGAGCGCAACGGCGAGATCGTTCCTCGCGGCCGCCATGCGGAGGAAATGCTCGCTCATGGCGACACGCTCGAAATCGTCGTCGCCGTCGGCGGCGGCTGATCGACCGGGGTCAAATGCTGCGAACCTGTTAACGATGCATACTTTGGCTGTATCCTGAAGACCGAATCCTGACTCCCGAATCCTGCTCCCATGAAACCCAGTGAAAATCTCGACACCCTTTTGATCGCCGGCAAGCCGTATCAATCGCGCCTGCTGGTCGGCACCGGCAAGTACAGAGACTTCGCGGAAACACGCGCGGCAATCGATGCCAGCGGCGCGCAGATCGTTACCGTCGCCATCCGGCGCACGAATATCGGCCAGGATCCAAAGCAGCCAAGCCTGCTCGAAGTGCTGCCGCCGGCGCAATTCACCATTCTGCCGAATACGGCCGGCTGCTATACCGCCGACGACGCCGTGCGTACTTTGCGGCTCGCGCGTGAGCTCCTTGACGGGCACTCGCTCGTCAAGCTCGAAGTGCTCGGCGATCAGAAGACTTTGTTTCCGAATATGGCCGAAACCCTGAGCGCCGCAGCGACGCTGGTCAAAGACGGCTTTGAGGTCATGGTCTATTGCAGCGACGATCCAATTGCAGCCCGACAACTCGAAGAGATCGGTTGCTGCGCGGTGATGCCGCTCGCGTCGTTGATCGGTTCGGGCATGGGCATACTCAATCCGTGGAATTTGCAGATTATCATCGACAACGCGAAGGTTCCCGTGATCGTTGATGCGGGCGTGGGCACAGCATCGGACGCGGCGATCGCGATGGAGCTCGGCTGCCAAGGCGTACTGATGAACACCGCGATTGCGACCGCAAAAAATCCGGTGATGATGGCCTCTGCGATGAAAAAAGCGGTTGAAGCGGGGCGCGAAGCTTTCCTGGCCGGCCGCATGCCGAAGAAACCGTACACTGCTTCGGCGAGTTCGCCGTCCGCCGGCACGATTGCGCCGACTGCCGCAAGCACAGCCGCAAGACCGGCAAACCAAGACAAACCCATCGATCGCACAGTGAGGCTTTAGTCCTGCATAAGGACGCGGGCTGATTGACGCTCAGCGTCTGGCGCGCACTTCGCCCCACCGTTACACTGCGGTGGCCATGAATACCACCCACCGCCCGATCCGCAGTTTTGTGCTGCGCCAGGGACGCGTATCGAACGCCCAGCAGCGCGCGCACGAAACGCTGCTGCCCCGATTCGGCATTCCATACGCGCCGCACTCCATCGATCTCGATGCGATATTCGGCCGCCATGCGCCGAAAGTTCTCGAGATCGGCTTTGGCATGGGTGAAACGACGGTTGAGATCGCCGCACTGCATCCAGAAATTGATTACCTCGGCATTGAAGTCCACACGCCCGGCGTCGGCAGCCTCTTGAAAGCCATTGGTGAGCGGGGTCTTGCCAATGTGCGCATCGTGCAGCATGACGCCGTTGAAGTGCTATGCCACATGATTACGCCCAACACGTTCGACGCGGTGCATGTGTTCTTCCCTGACCCGTGGCCCAAAAAGCGTCATCACAAGCGCCGCCTCTTGCAGCCGCCGCTCGTCGCGCTGCTCGTTGAACGCATGAAGTCCAGCGCGTATCTGCATGTTGCAACCGATTGGCAGGAATACGCGGAGTACATCCTCGCCGTGCTACGCGACAACCTGCAGCTCGTCAACACCGCGCGGGATTACGCGCCGCGCCCGGATTACCGCCCGCAGACCAAGTTCGAAACGCGCGGGCTCAAGCTCGGCCACGGCGTGTGGGATGTGATTTTCAAGCGAACCTGATTTCTCAACTTAAGAACGGACAACGCGATGAATATCGAAAAAATAAAAGTGCGGGTGACAGAAAGCGGACAGACCATGGAAGTCGTGGTTTACGACAAACGCGCGGCCGGGATACAAGTGGTGCTGGGCGAGGGCGTGCACAGCGTGAAATGCAACCTGTCGCCGACGCGCACCGGGCTCGCCTATGTGGGATCGGCGATGGGACGCGAAATTGTTTACGAGCGCAGCCGGGCGCAGGTGCAAGCCGATATCGATCGTCTCGATCCGAACTTACGAGAATACAAACGCTGAACGGGCGCGCAACTCTCACATCGCGCGCTCGCTTCGTTACGGCTCTACGCGCAGATTCGCTTCCTTGACGAGCTTGCCCCACCGCGCCGTTTCACTCGCCATGAACTGGCCAAATTGCTCAGGCGTGCTTGAGACTGCTTCGACGCCGAGTTCGGCGAGCTTGTTCTTCACATCCTGGGTTGCGAGCGCTTTGACGAGATCCGCATTGACCTTCTCGATGATGGTCCGCGGCACACCCGCCGGAAACAGAATGCCCCACCAGTTCACCGCGGCAAAACCTTTTATGCCTTCTTCGGCGAGCGTCGGCAGCTCAGGCGTAAACGGCCAGCGCTTCTCGCTCGTGACGGCGAGCGCGCGAAGTTTGCCGGTTTTCATCGCCTGCATCGCGGGCAATGCGTCCGAAAACATCGTCGTGATCTGCCCTCCCATGACATCGGTGATGGCCAGCGCATTGCCCTTATACGGCACCGTGATCATATTTACTTCCGCCAGCCGCTTGAACATTTCGCCGGCAAAATGCGACATGCTGCCAGGGCCGCTCGTGCCATAGCTAAGTTCGCCGGGATGCCGCTTCGCCAGCGCAATGAGTTCCCTGGTATTTTTCACCGGTAAAGTCGCCGGCACCACCAGGATGTTCGCTGAATTGGTGATGCGCGATACCGGCGCAAAGTCCTTTTGCCAATCGTAGGAAACTTTTGCGAGCAGCGGTTTGGCGACGACGGGACCGAAATTGCCGAGCAGGAACGTATATCCATCCGCCGGCTGGCGCGCCGCATATTCCATGCCGATCGAGCCATCCGCACCGGGCCGTGAATCGACCAGCACCACCTGGCCCCAGTACTCAGTAAGTTTATGGCCAATGATGCGCGCCATTACGTCGGAGCTGCCCCCCGCAGGGTAAGTCACGATAAATCTGACGAGCTTGTTTGGATAGTCCTGCGCGTTTGCAGAACCGCCTATTGCCGAGCACGCGATTACGCTGGCACTGATTAGCCGACCGGTGAATTTCATGACGCCTCCTTAGCTTGTTCCCTGCGGCGCTTATTCTAGTGCAAGATACCTAAAATGCAATTCGCCCGCACACGTGCGATATCATTTGCTTTAGGCTCTATCGCGAGGATTCCCACATGCTTGCAGTTATTTTTGAAGTCGAGCCGGCGCCCGGCAAGCAACAGGACTATCTCGACATTGCCGCCACGTTGCGGCCTGAGCTCGAAAAAATCGACGGCTTCGTCTCAATCGAGCGCTTTGCAAGCTTAACCAAGCCCGGCAAAATTCTGTCGCTCTCTTTCTGGCGCGATGAGGCAGCGATTCTCAACTGGCGGCAGCATGATGAACACCATCGCGCGCAATGGCAGGGGCGCGGCGGCGTGTTTGCCGATTACCGTCTGCGTGTCGCCTCGGTCGTGCGCGACTACGGTATGTTCGAGCGGGCAGAAGCGCCGCAGCAGTTTCCTGCCGTCAAAGCGGCTCAAAAAATTTAAGCCGTTGCGCGCGGCGGCAGAAATATCTGCAGCAAATCGTTGAGGAACCGCCGGCCTAGTTGAGTCGGCGTCACGCGCTGATGATCGCGTTCGATCAGGCCACGTTTTTCCGCGTCATCGAGTTGCCTGAGCACCGTCGTCAAAGGAATGCCCGCGCGCTCCTCAAACAGCACCAGCGGAAAACCGCCGGTCAGACGCAGCGCATTCATCATGAACTCGAACCCGATTTCGCCGCCGTCAACGTCGTGACATTCCTGTACTGCATCGCCGGCAGCGGCGCTTTCCATGTATTGCCGCGGCTGCTTGAAGCGAACGTAGCGCGTGATGCGGTCGGGAAATGACAGCTTGCTGTGGGCGCCGGCGCCGATGCCGAGATAGTCGGCGAAGGTCCAGTAGTTCATGTTGTGCCGCGCCTGCCGCCCCGGTATGGCAAACGCCGACGTTTCGTAATGGCGGTAACCGGCCGCAGCAAGACGCGCCTCGATAGCATCCTGCATTTGCGCAGTCGCGTCATCGTCGGGCAGGCTTGGCGGATAGCGATGAAATAAGGTGTTGGGCTCGAGTGTCAGGTGGTAGGCCGACAGATGCGGCGGCGAGAACGCGAGCGCGCTTTCGATGTCGGCGAGCGCTTCGTCGGGCGTTTGCGCCGGCAGACCGTACATGAGATCGAGATTGAAGTTGTCGAAATTGGCGCGCGCGATGTCGATGGCGTCACGCGCCTCACGGTCGTCGTGTATGCGCCCGAGCGCTTTGAGATGCGCCGGATTGAAGCTTTGAATGCCGATCGACAAGCGGTTAACGCCAGCTTCGCGAAACGCGCGGAATTTGTCCGCTTCAAAAGTACCCGGATTGGCTTCGAGTGTAATCTCAGCCTCGCTCGATAAGGGAACCCGCGCGCGCACTGCGGCGAGTATGCGTTCGATGCTCGCGGCGGAAAACACGCTCGGTGTGCCACCGCCGAAAAACACCGTGTAGATCTTGCGCCCCCAGATCAGCGGAAGTGCGGCTTCGAGATCCGCGATCAACGCATCGACGTAGCTGTTTTCAGGAACCGGTTCGCGTACCTCATGCGAATTGAAATCGCAGTACGGGCATTTGCGCACGCACCATGGAATGTGGATGTAGAGAGAAAGCGGCGGCAGCGCCTTGAACTTTGGCGATCGAGGATCGATAATTGTGGATTGCGGCGCAGGCGGGAGCGACACGGGTTAACGCCGGCGCGGCGCCGGCGGTCCTCGATCGTCGGCCCCTCGCTGCGCTGTCCCCAATCCTGCGAGCCTTGCGGCAAGTACTGCCAATGCCTGCGCGCGATGGCTGATGCGGTTTTTTTCCGCCGGCTTTAATTCCGCGCCGGTCTTGTTGAGCGCTGGAATCAGGAACAATGGATCGTACCCAAAGCCACCGCTGCCGCGCAGCGTCTTTATGATCTCACCATGCCATTCAGCCTCGCACACGAGCGGCTGCGGATCGTCGGCGCGGCGGGTCAATACGATGACGCAATAATAATGCGCGTGGCGATTATTTTCGTTGGCGAGCAGTTCAAGCAGCTTTTGGTTGTTGCGCACGTCCTGGTTCGCGCGACTGCCAGCAACGCCAGCGGCTGGTTCACCGGCAAACCGCGCCGAATACACGCCGGGCGCGCCGTTAAGCGCATCGACGCAGATGCCCGAGTCGTCAGCCAATGCCGGCAATCCGGTATGCGCGCTCGAATGGCGCGCCTTGGCGAGCGCATTTTCAAGAAACGTACAATGCGGTTCAGGCGCTTCGCTGACCCCGAGCGTGGATTGCGCCACGATCTCGATGTCGAGGGGCGCCAGTATCGCGCCGATCTCGTTCAATTTGCCGACGTTGTTCGTGGCGATGACAATTTTTTTCATCGGCATAACGTAACCGTGTCAGTTCGCCAACGCTGCTTTCTGCGCTTCAATCAACTCGGCAATGCCCTTCTGCGCGAGGTCGAGCAATGCATTCATCCCGGCGCGAGAAAATGGCGCGCCTTCGGCGGTGCCCTGCACTTCGATAAGACCGCCGCTGCCCGTCATCACAACGTTCATGTCCGTGTCGCATTTGGAGTCCTCGGGATAATCGAGGTCGAGCACCGGCACGCCCTGATAGATGCCGACGGAAACCGCGGCGACGGAATCGCGCACCGGTGAGGCCGCGAGCAATTTCTGGTCGAGCAAATAGCGCACGGCGTCCTGCACGGCAACGAATGCGCCGGTGATACTGGCGGTGCGCGTACCGCCATCGGCCTGAATCACATCGCAGTCGATTTGGAGGGTGCGCTCGCCGAGCGCCCCTAGATCCACCACCGCCCGCAACGCACGGCCGATCAAGCGCTGGATTTCCTGCGTGCGACCGGATTGTTTGCCGCGCGCTGCCTCGCGGTCGGAGCGCGTGTTGGTAGCGCGTGGCAACATGCCGTATTCCGCGGTGAGCCAGCCTTGCCCGCGGCCTTTCAAAAACGGCGGCACTTTGTCCTCCACGCTCACTGTGCACAACACCTTGGTGTCGCCCGCCTCGATCAGCACCGCGCCCTCGGCGTGGCGCGTGTAGCGACGGGTGATCCGGATCTTGCGTAACTCGTCTGGCTGGCGCTGGCTGGGCCGCATAATGTGCTATCTTTCAGGGCTAAAATTCGGGATGCTGATGCGTTAAAGTCCGGTCGCTTTACCGGATTCGGACAGCCGCGTATTTTACCCTCCACTCCGCACATATCACTCGCGATGGACAAAATGATCTACAGCATGACCGGATTTGCCAGTGCGACGCGCGAACTTTCGACCACCGCGCTCAATGTAGAGTTGCGCTCCGTCAATCACCGCTATCTCGATTTGCAGTTCCGCCTGCCGGATGAATTGCGCGCGCTCGAAGCCGGCCTGCGCGAACAGATCGTGGGCAAGCTCAATCGCGGCAAGGTCGAATGCCGGATCGCTCTTAACGCGCTGCCCACAGCGCAAAAATCGATCGATCTCAACCTGGAAGTGCTGAAGCAGTTGCGCGCGTTGAGCGAACAGTTGCGCCAGGCCTGGCCGAGCGTGCAGGGACTCACCGCCGCGGACATATTGCGCTGGCCCGGCATGCTGGGTGCCGAATCGGTGCCGCTCGATGAGATGCGCGCCGCGTGTCACTCGGCGCTGCTCGAGGTACTGGGCGAATTCACAGCGTCGCGTTCGCGCGAAGGTGAAAAATTGAAGGCCATTCTGCTCGAGCGCGTGGCCTCGATGGAAGAACGCATCGCGACGGTGGCGCCGCGCATGCCCGAGGTGCTCGCCGCCTATCGCGAGAAACTTGCGCTGCGCCTGCACGAGGCGATGGCGGTTAACGATGACGAACGCATTCGCCAGGAAATTACGCTGTTTGCCAACCGCATCGACGTTGATGAGGAACTGTCGCGCCTCACCGCGCATTTCAGTGAAATCAAGCGCATCCTCGCGACCGGCGGCGCGGTCGGTAAACGCCTCGATTTCATGATGCAGGAATTAAACCGGGAGGCGAATACGCTGGGCTCGAAATCAGTCGATGCCGAAGTAACCAAAGTCGCCCTCGATTTAAAGCTGCTGATCGAGCAGATGAGGGAACAGATTCAAAATATCGAATGAGCGGCAGTCTCTTCATCGTGTGCGCGCCGTCGGGCGCCGGCAAGACCACCCTCGTCACCGGACTGCTCGTAGCGGATACCGGCATCCGCTTGTCGGTTTCTTATACAACGCGCCAACCGCGCGGCGGCGAAGTCGACGGGCGTGAATACCATTTTATCGATGAGCCCAGGTTTCATGAACTCGCGGCCGGCGGCGCCTTCCTCGAAAGCGCATTCGTGCATGGCAATTACTATGGGACTTCGCAGCACTGGATCAGTGATCAGCGCGCGGCGGGCGCCGACATCATGCTTGAGATCGACTGGCAGGGCGCAGCCCAGGTGCGCAAATTGGTTCCGGACGCGATCGGTATTTTTATCCTCCCGCCATCCCTCGATGCGTTGATGAGCCGGCTCAATACACGAGCGCAGGACCCGCCCGCCGTTATTGCGCGCCGGATCGCGGCTGCGCGCGCGGAAATCAGTCACGTGAGCGAGTTTAACTATGTTATTATTAACGACAAATTCGACGAGGCGGTGCTGGACTTGGTCAGCATAGTTCGCGCCCGGCGACTGCTGGCATCCAGCCAACTGGCTCATCACAGCGAGCTGATTAACCGCATGACGTAGCCTTGTTGCGAAGAAGACCTGCTCTTTGCGGCTGCAACTACACTTAAGGAAATACTCATGGCTCGCATTACTGTAGAAGATTGCCTGAAGATCATCCCGAACCGTTTTGAGTTGACCTTGGCCGCGACTTACCGCGCGCGCCAGCTTGCCAACGGCGCCACGCCGATGATCGAAGCGAACCGCGACAAGGCGACAGTCATAGCGTTGCGCGAACTCGCCGAAGCGCATTACGGACTCGACATACTCAACAAGACGCCGACTTAATCGCGCGCTTAAGCCGCCGGGAATACAGCATGGAAATCCGGCGCCTCTCGCAACTTGCCCCAAGCCCGGTCTTTCAACCTCTCACTTGATCCCGCCGGCGCCATGCCCGAAGCCGCCACGCTGTTCAAGAAATGGGCCGGCTACCTCAAGCCGGACGATATAGCGCGGGTCGAAACCGCGTACCACTTTAGCGAGGCCGCGCACCACGGCCAATTCCGCGCCTCCGGCGATCCGTACATTTCGCATCCGCTCGCAGTCGCCAACATCCTCGCGCAACTGCATCTCGATTCGCAGGCGCTCTCCGCCGCGCTATTGCATGACGTTGTCGAAGACACGGCGGTCACTAAAGCGGAAATCAGCAAAAAATTCGGCAAGCCGGTCGCGGACCTCGTCGACGGGGTTTCGAAGCTCGACCGTATCGAATTCGAAACGCACGAAGAAGCGCAGGCTGAGAATTTCCGCAAGATGCTGCTCGCGATGGCCCGCGATGTGCGTGTCATTCTCATCAAGCTGGCGGACCGCCTGCATAACATGCGCACGCTCGCCGCGGTGCCGGCGCCAAAAAGAAAACGCATCGCGCGCGAGACGCTCGACATTTACGCGCCAATCGCCAATCGCCTTGGACTCAACAGCATTTACCAGGAACTCGAAGACCTCGCTTTCCTTTACCTTTACCCGGCGCGCAACCGCGTTCTTTCGAAAGCGCTCAAAAGTGCGCGCGGCAACCGCCGCGAAGTCGTCGGCAAGGTCGAAGACACAGTCATCAAGCGCTTAAAGAAAGACGGCATCGAAGCGGAGGTGCACGGCCGCGAGAAACACCTGTATAGCATTTACCGCAAGATGCGCGAGAAGCACTTGTCGTTTGCGAAGGTGCATGACGTGTTCGGTTTTCGCATCATCGTCAAGGATGTACCGTCCTGCTATCTGGTGCTGGGCGCGCTGCACTCGCTCTACAAGCCGATCCCGGGCAAATTCAAGGACTACATCGCGATTCCCAAGGCGAACGGGTATCAATCGCTGCACACGACGCTGTTCGGCCCCTTCGGCAGCCCGATCGAAGCGCAGGTGCGCACCCAGGAAATGCACAAGATTGCCGAAGCCGGAGTCGCCTCGCACTGGCTTTACAAGAGTATGGACGCGTCGCTCAACGAGCTCCAGAAAAAAACCCATCAATGGCTGCAGAGCCTGCTCGAAATCCAATCCGGCACCGGTGATTCGACCGAATTTCTCGAGCACCTGAAAGTCGATTTATTTCCGGATGCCGTTTACGTGTTTACACCGAAAGGCAAAATACTTTCCTTGCCGCGCGGAGCGACCGCGGTGGATTTCGCGTACGCGGTGCACACGGACATCGGCAACCGCTGCGTTGCGGTCAAAATCAACGATGAATTGATGCCACTCAGAACCGATCTCAAGAACGGCGAGCGGGTCGAGATCATCACCGCCTCACACGCGAAACCGAACCCGCTGTGGCTCAACTATGTGATCACCGCCAAAGCGCGCTCGCATATCCGGCATTTCCTGAAGTCCGTGCAGTCGCAGGAGTCCGCACAGTTAGGCGAGCGCTTGCTCAACCAGGCGCTGAGTGTCTTGCACACCGGCGTTGACGAGATCAAGGACCCGCAATGGGCCAAGCTCCTCAAAGATACCGGCGCCAAATCGCGCCAGGACATCCTTGCTGACATCGGTCTAGGCAAGCGCCTGAGTGTGGTGGTGGCGCGCCGCTTGTTGTCGCTGAGCGATGCGGCGGGCGAGGAGCGTCGGGACGTTGCACCCGTGATGATTCGCGGCTCGGAAGGAATGGCTGTTCAATTTGCGCAGTGCTGCAAACCGATCCCCGGTGATCCAATCATAGGCCTGATCAGCAAAGGCCAGGGCATGGTAATTCATACCCACGATTGCTCGGTCATTGCGAAAACGCGCGCCGATCCGGGCAAGGTAATCGATGTCGAGTGGTCGCCGGAAACCAAGAAGCTTTTCAACGTCAGCATCAAGTTGGTCGTCTTAAACCAGCGGGGTGTGCTCGCCAAAGTCGCCGCGGCAATCGCCGGCGCCGACTCAAACATCGACAACGTGACCGTCGACCCCGAAGAAGGCGACCCTTATGCGACGATGCATTTCACGCTCCAGGTGTTCAACCGGCTGCATCTGGCGCAAATCATGCGCGTATTGCGGCGCTTGCCGGAAGTGATCCGCATCATGCGCGTCACGCATCGACGCTTTGACTGACACAAAGCGCACTTACTTCCTGCGCTTGCAAATGTCGTTGCCGTCGCGCCAGCCCTGCGCGTAATCCGTCTCGTTTTTAAAGCGCACGTCGTCGCGCTTGCGCACCCCATCTACGCTATTACAGCCGTCCACGTAGCCAGCCCGAAAAGCCGCCGGATAGCCGGACAGATTAACACCCGGTGCCGCGGCCGTTGGCGCGCGGGGTGCTGGTGCTGGTGGAATAGTTTCGGGCCCGCTGATCGGTTGGCCGGCGCAACCGGCCAATATCGCAATGGTCAAAGCAATCAGTCGTTTTCTCATGGCGTAACTTTACCGGCAATTCGGCAACGATGCAGAGCGATTGCCCGAACAAAAAAACCGCCGGGATTCCGCGACCCGCTCAACCCGGAAACTGCGCCCTGTTTTTCATAGTGAACTACGTTCTGCTGATACCCGACTGCCGACTGTCTATCATTCGCAGATTCGGCACGCGGCAACCAGCCCGCCAGTGCGGCGGCGCCTATCGCGCTCAATATGATCACCGAGATGGCGGCTATGATAAGCAACGGATACAACCACCCTTGGTGGTTTGCCTTTGGCTGTAATAAAACGGCTCGCATAATTTTCTCCTGCGGACGTCATCTTACCCGCCCTAAAGAACGCTATAAATCAGGTGCGATTCGTGTGCGTAATGCGCAGCAACCATCATGCCAAAAGAGTTTTATTTAAACGGTTCAGTGCCTTGAAATCGCACTCGCACCCGTTCACGGAACCAATCGTCGCCATCGGGAGACAGCTCGCTGCGAAACCTGCAGGGCGGATTGATATCGTTTGAATATTTTTGTCGCCGCACAGCGACGTCCCGCGCGCTAAGCGTCAGGACACCGCGGCCTTGAACGACGATGGATCGAGCGCATGCCGCTGGAGCAATTTGTAGAACTCGGTGCGGTTTCGCTGGGCAAGCTTCGCCGCCTGGGAAACGTTGCCGCCGGTGATCTTCAACAAACGAACCAGATATTCACGCTCGAACTGCCTGCGAGCCTTCTCGAAGGACGCGAATTCGGTTTGCTGGTGCTGAATCGCCTGTTGCACCAGCGACGCAGGTATCAGCGCAGAATTGCACAGGGCGACTGAGCGCTCGATGACGTTATAGAGCTGACGCACATTACCCGGCCAGTTCGCGCCGACCAAAAGCTGGAGCGCCTCGGGCGCGATCCGGTTGATCGCCTTGCCGTATTTCTTGGCAAGCAGGGCCAGAAAATGTCCGGCGAGCAGCGGTATGTCTTCGCGCCGTTCACGCAGCGATGGCAGGTTGAACGCGACGACATTCAAACGGTAGTAAAGGTCTTCTCGAAAACGTCCCTGCGCCATTTCAGTTTCGATGGTGCGATGGGTCGCTGAAATCACCCGCACGTCGACTTCATAACTTTGCGTCGAGCCGACGGGACGCACTTGCCGCTCCTGCAAAACGCGCAACAGCTTTACTTGAAGCGGCAGCGCGAGATCGCCGATTTCATCGAGGAACAGCGTGCCGCGATCGGCCGTCTGAAATAGACCCTTGTTGTCGCGCACCGCGCCAGTGAACGCGCCTTTGACGTGCCCGAACAGCTCAGACTCGAGCAATTGCTCGGGAATCGCGCCGCAGTTAATAGCGACGAACGCGCGGTCGCGCCGGGCGCTCGCATTGTGAATCGCCTGCGCGAGCAACTCCTTGCCAGTCCCCGACTCGCCGTAGATAAAGACGCTCGCATCTCCGGTCGCGACCATGCGCGCTTTGGCAAGGATGTCTTCCATCACCGGATTGCAGGTGATAATTGCCGAGCGCCATTCATCGCCTTGTGCCACGGGCTGCATGCCGCCGCCGACGGCGAGCGCGCGCTCGACTTCGCCGAGCAACTCCTGCGCGTCGAACGGTTTGGTCAGATAGCCGAATACGCCGCGTTTGGTTGCTGCCACGGCCTCCGGTATCGTTCCATGCGCGGTCAGAATAATGGAGGGCAGGGTCGGATATGTTTGATGTATGGCATCGAGCAAGGCCATGCCGTCCATGCCACTCATTTTCAAGTCGGTCACGACGAGTTCTGGACGCGCGACGGCCAATTGCGCGATCGCTTTTTCGCCGCTATCGACGGCCGTTACGTCGTAGCCCGCCGATTTAAGCCGGATCGTAAGCAGTCGCAGCAAGTCCGGATCGTCGTCCACCGCCAAAATCCTGCGCGCGGGCTCGCTCATAATCTCCTACCTTCCACGTTCGATGATGGTCTTGTCTAGCGACATTAATGCATCAAGCTTTTGTTGAAGCGCCTGGGCCCGCCTCTGCTCCTGAAATTGCGCGCTCAGCAAGTAGGCCAGTGCGCGCAACCCCACATCGGCGCCTTTGAGCACCGGGTCCAGCAGTTCGGCAGTGCGCACATCATCGCCGGGCGCAGGATTCGAAGCGCTTAACAAAATTGCATAGCGCATACGCGTAATATCCGTTCGCGTCTTCGCGTAAAGTTTACGCACTTGATCGTTTTCTTTCGCCAGTTCGCCTGCCGGCATCTTACGCACCTGATCTACATAGGTCAGCAGCATTTCACTGTCACTCACCACCACCGGGCGCATCGGTGCAGGCGACGGCGGCTTGACTTCAGACTCGATATTAGCCGGCGCTGCGGAAACAGCAGGCGTGGCTGGCGTGCCGCGCGTGCCACAGCCCGCAAGCCCTAACGCCATCGCTCCGGCTAGCACAACAAGATCCCGCTTCATGCCGCGGCCCCGCCGTTCAGGGGCAGCCGTACCCGAAAATGAGTGCCGGAAGCACCCTCCTTCGCAAGAATCTCGGCGCTGCCGCCGTGCGCCACGACATGCTCTCTCACTATCGACAGTCCAAGCCCGCTGCCCTTCACCGGGCCCATGCTTTCGACTCTGCCTTGATAGAAAGGTTCGAATACGTGCGGCCTGTCCGACGGCGCGATGCCCGGGCCATCATCAACCACGTCGACAATCATTTCGCCCCCTTCAGTGCGCAGGTCCATCGTGATGATGCCACCGGGCGGGGAAAACTTGATTGCGTTGGAAAGCAAATTGTCGAGAACGACGCGAATTTTGGCGGCGTCGCCCACCATCCCGGTGCCGGCATCGTGCGTTTCCAGCCTGAGGTTTTTGGCTTGTAAGGGCAGCTTGTGATCGCTCGCTACAGCGGTCATTAACTGACCGGGATTAATCGGCGCCAGCTCGAGCTTGCGCAGGGGAATCGCGCTGTAGTCGAGGAGCTCTTCTATCTGTTTTTGCATCTTTATGCTGTTTTGCCGCAGGATCTCAACGATTTCTCGCTGCTCGGCCGTCAAGCTGCCTATCACATCGTCGGACAGAAGTTGCGCACCCTCCCGCAGCGCCGTTAACGGCGTTTTGAGATCATGCGATATCTGTTGCAGAAACCGGTTCTTCTGCTGTTCCAGGTCTATGAGCTGGCGGCGCATCCACTCGAGGCGGCTACCCAGGTACTCGAGATCGGCCGGCCCGGATACAGTGACCGGCGTGTCAAATTTTCCGCCGCCCAACTGGCGGATCGCGGCATCGATCTGTCTGATCGGCCGCGCGATCACTGCTGCAAAGCCGAAGACGAGAAACATTACGACCGGGACCAGTGCGAGCGCCTGCCACAACATAATGCGCCGTGCTTCGAGCGCGGTTCTACGCAACTCCTCGACCTCGTGGTCGATTGCGCGCGCGCTTTTGGCCATAATCGATTGCGCGCGGTTGGCGAGATCGCCGAAGCGACCGACCTGCGTGCGCAGCGCAGACGGTGCCAGCAGTTCGGCGTGCGAAAGCGCATCGTAGATCTGCTGTTCGGTTGCGATAATCGAATCGAGTTCGCCGCGCTGTTCGGCATCGAACGGCAACTGCGCAAACTGCGCGGTCGTGTCCGCAAACTGGGCGCGGCTGATTTCATAGGCGGCCAGCAGGCTGCGGTCGTTCAAAATAACGATCTGACGCGCGCTGCGCTCCATCGTCGTCAGCAGTTCGCTCAGACGGCGACTGCTTTGGGTCGCCCTAACCGCCTGATATACGGCGGTCTCGCTGCGATCTGCCAGTTGGTCGACCGCGATTGCACTCGTCACCAACGCCACGACAAGCGGCAACGCGACGAGTGAGAATGCGACCAGCAGCAGTTTTAAAAACGAGCCCGGGTATAGCATCACCCTAGGTTACAGCTAGCTGCTACGCGCGCACAACAGCACCGGCGCTTATGATGCGCAAGGCAGACGTAATTGTATTTTTTTCGTGACTATTCAGCCTGAGGCAGGCATAGGGGCGTGCCCCAAGAAGGTCAAGCGCAATACCTCGAACAAATTATGTCCTTGCTTGTGCATGGTATCGAGATAGGAGCGGATGATGCAGAAATTCTGCGCGCCGTTGAG
>JANXRI010000182.1 GCA_025353085.1 Betaproteobacteria bacterium | reverse complement strand
AGCGCGCGCTGCGCGTAAAGATTCAGCAGTTCGGCGGCCGTGTCGCGCACCTGCGCGGCCGCTTTTTTATTGGCCTTGTACCATTTTACGCTGCCCAGGTCATGCAGCGGCGCCGTATCCGCGGCGGCACCGCTGTAACGGCTGATCAAATGCAGCTGCGATACCGGCACGTACAGTTTGTCGCCGCGCGTGTATTCGAGCGTCAAAAATTCAGTCGCACCTTCGCCAAAATCCAGATTCTGCAAGCCGAGATACCGGCCGATGCCATGTTGCAGATGCACCACCGGGTCGCCGACTTTAACCTCGGACAAGTCGCGCAGCATGCCTTCGCTGCTGGCCTTGCGAGTCTCGCGTTCGCGTCGCGTGCGTACTTGCGACGCATAGAGCTCGTTTTCGGTGACGAGTGCGATGCGGCGCTCATCGAGCAGAAATCCCGCGCTCAATGGCCCAACGCCCAGCATCAGAGGCGCATCACTCGCGAGAAACCCGGCAAAGTTTCCGCACGACGCCGGCAGGATGCCATGCTCGCGGAAATATTCGAGCATGGTCTCGCGGCGGCCAAGCGCTTCGGCAAGCACCAGCACGCGGCCGTCGAAGCTCGTGGTGAGCGCCTTTAATTTATTCAGCGGTTCGTCGGCGCGGCGGTCGACGGCCACCGGCGGCAACACTGAGGTCAGGATTGATTGCGGATCGCGGATTGACGAAGGCGCTTCGACACCATCTGCGATCTCGACGCGCGCGAACGGCTTGATCGCACCGAAGAACGCGTCGGTTGTCAGAAACAAATCGCGCGGCGGCAACACCGGCTGGCTGCGGTCGCCGCCGATCAGTGCGAATCGTGCCTGCGTGTCCTGCCAGAACTGTTCGATCGCAGGCGTCACGTCATGGTGCAGGACCAGCGTGGTATTGCCCGGCAGATAGTCGGTCAACAGCGCGGTGCGCTCGAAGAAAAGTGGCAGATAATATTCGATGCCCGCCGGCGCAATGCCGTTGCTCACGTCCTTGTAAAGCCGCGAGCGCGACGGGTCGCCTTCGAAGCGCGTCCGAAAATTTCGGCGGAACATTGTCTGCCCGTCTTCGTCGAGCGGAAACTCGCGCGCAGGCAGGAGCCGCACTTCATTGACTTTGTAAATACTGCGCTGAGTGTCGACGTCGAAACTGCGGATCGATTCGATCTGGTCGTCGAACAGATCGAGACGGTAGGGCAGCGCGCTGCCCATCGGAAATAAATCGATTAAACCGCCGCGAAAACTGTATTCGCCCGGCGACAGCACTTGCGCAACGTGCGTATAGCCGGCCACCGTCAATTGCTTGCGCAATTCGTCGGCAGCGAGCAGTTCACCCTGCTTGAAAAAGAACGTGCGCGCGGCGAGGTATTCGACTGGTGCAAACCGGTAGAGCGCGGTCGTCACCGGCACGATGGCGATGTCGAACGCCTGCTGCGTAATTTGATACAGCGTGGCAAGCCGCTCCGAGACGAGATCGTGGTGCGGCGAAAAACTATCGTAAGGCAGCGTTTCCCAATCGGGCAGCAGGTGGACTTTCAGCGCCGGATTGAAATACGGAATCTCATCGAGCAGGCGCTGCGCGTCGCTGGCAGTCGCCGTAATCACGAGCAGCGGACGCACCTTGCCCGCCAGCTCGGCGAGCGCTAACGCATCGGCCGAGCCGTGAAACGGGCCGACGCGGCTTTGGTGGCCGGCCGGCTGTGCTTCCATCGACATTTTGCGAAAAAGGCCGAATTATACAGGCCATCCACCAATAACCGCGCATCAGCGCGCTCGAAGTTCCCCTCGCCCTTTGGAAGGGAACAGGCGCGGTCAACCATTTTCGTAAAGGCCGGTAGTGGCTCGTTATCTCGATTCCCAACTATGCTGGCATGGCGCGGGCTGATAAAGTACCAGCGATGTTTTACCTGGATATTTTTCGTGCATTGCAGAAGCACGACGTGCAATATGTCGTGGTCGGGGGCATCGCGATAAATTTACACGGCGTAGAGCGCGCCACGATGGACGTCGATCTCGTGCTCGCAATGGATGAGGCAAACCTGCAACGCTTTTTGCGCGCCGCTACTGAACTCGAACTCAAGCCGTCCCTGCCGGTCCGAATCGAGTCGCTATGCGATGCGGCGCAGCTTGATGAATGGGTCCGGGAAAAGCATATGATTGCGTTATCCCTGCGGTCTTCGTCGAAAACAGCGCCATCTGTCGACATCATTGTGCGGCCAAAGGTCTCCTTTGAAACGATGTATCGAAACCGCGTTGAGAAGGATATAGGCGGCGTGCGCTTAAAGCTCGCATCCGTCGGACCTGATTGCGCTGAAGACCGATACGGGACGAACGAAGGATGCCTCAGACATCGTCGCGCTGAACAAAGTCAAACAGCGTGTTCGGCTCGGCGGACACGACGTTCCGGTTTCTGTCATACGCCGCAGATATTACGCGGGCGCACGGAATTTTTTCGATTTATACATGCCGCTCGCCGATCAATGGCGGATATACGATAATTCGGAATCGAAGCCCAGATTGGTGGCAATCGGCAGAAGAGATTCTCTTTATACACGCCACATCCTGGTTCCCAAGGTCTGGAACGAATTTGTCAAAATGGGGAAGATCGATGGATAGGAAGACTTCGCGCAAGCATAATCTGGTTCGAGTTTTTTCAAGCAACGCTATCATCAACAGGGCGTTGAGTACGGCCGTGGCAAAAGCCATCGAAGTACATCGGCGAGCCGGCAACGAGATCGCTGTATTGCGCAACGGCAAGCTCGTCAAAATTGACCCGCGAAAGATTTCGGTTTGACCAAGTTCGGAGATGACGCACGACGCATACGCGAAGAAATTCGCGCACGCGGTCTCTTCAGGGCAATTGACTAAAGCGCCTGCAGTCATCATGGATACTTCCACGTCGTCGTCAACTCGCGCATGACCGCATTTTGAAAATCTTTAGTCACAGCCTTACTGGGTAGATCCATTGCGGCTTTATATGCGCCAAGCGTACGGAAGTAATCCGCCTCCGACTCTTCTTAGGTAATGCCTCAAGATCCAGCAGCCGTAGCGTAAATTAGTACGCAGATTAAACAGATTCCCATCTTTGTCATCGGCACGCTTGAGCCACTAAGGGGCTATTTGCATGAATCCGCGTGCCCCGGTTGGAGAAACCGCCATCTTGCGAAAATCACTTACCACTGAAATCAAGGCCAAACCGATCTGTGGATCCAACCCGGATCGTGAAGCTTCGTAACCACGCAAGGGGACAGACCACGATTTTGCCGGTCAAATACCAATCAGTGGGAGCCATAGGTGCGATGAGACAGAGCGGAAATCGTGGCCTGTCCCCTTGATACCTCAGGCCTTCGTCTTACTAATCCGGGGTCGCCGCGTGTGCGTTCAAGGCGTGCGCCAAGTCAGCGCTCTAGTTCCACGCGGATGCCGGATTCGCGGATGACCCTCGCCCACTTTTTTTCTTCCGCAAGCACGAAGGCACGGAATTCTTCGGGCGTGCTGTGGGCGGCGTCCGCACCTGCAGCAGCAAAACGCTCGCGTGTTTCCGGCGCGCTCATCACGCGCACGAGTTCGGTGTTAAGCGCTGCGATAATGTCGCGTGGCGTGGCCGCGGGCGCGAGCACGCCGTTCCATATATTGGCCTGATAACCGGCGACGCCCGATTCGGATACGGTGGGCACGTCGGGCGCCAGCGGCGAACGTGTAAGGCTCGTCATGCCGAGCGCTTTCAATTTGCCGGATTTAACGAACGGCAGCGCTGCGGTCATGCTCGGATAGGCAAGCTGCACATGGCCGCCGAGCACGTCGGTGGTCGCTTGTGCCGTGCCCTTGTAACTCACATGCACGATATTGACGCCCGTCATGAAATTAAGCAGCGCGCCGGCGAGATTGGCCGGCGACCCCGCGCCTGACGACGCGTAATTCAACTGGCCCGGTTTGGCCTTCGCGAGCGCGACCAGT
>JANXRI010000086.1 GCA_025353085.1 Betaproteobacteria bacterium | reverse complement strand
CACCTGCACGGGACGCCCCGGCACCGCGCGCGCGAGCAATGCCGCGTCGAGCGCGACATCGTCCGCGCCATTGTGTCCATAGCAGCCCGCGCCGTCTGCGTGCGTTATGGTGATCGCTTCGGTCGCAACGCGCAAAGCCCTGGCCATATCCCGCATCAGCGGATGTATGCCCTGGCTGTGCGTCCATACACGATAGCGCGCGTTGTCGAATTGCGCGATCGCGCACGACGGCGCCATCGATGCATGCGCGATATATGGCCGTGTATAAGTAGCTGTTAAATTGTTGTCGGCGCGTTGGATTGCCGATGCAGCGTTTTTTTCACTTATGATTTCCGCGCGCGCAGGTTGCGCTAGCAGATACTCGGCGGGCGTAACATCCGCTGGCAGCGTCTCATCGTTTTGCCATTGCGCGCTGCGCGAGAGCCGGCGCGCCGCGCGGATCGCCTGCTCTTCGCGTCCAGCAATCACGCCAAGAAAACTCCCGTCGCGCACGACCGCGACGACGCCTGGCATCGCCTTCGCTTCACAGTCATCAAGCGCGGTGAGGCGCGCCGCATACGCCGGCGGACGCACCACGCGTCCGTACAACATGCCAGGCAACGCAATGTCCTGGATGTAGGCGGGCGCGCCGGTCAACTTGGCCGGCAAATCGACGCGCGGAACTGCACTGCCGATGTAGTGGTGTTCGCTCGCCGGTTTGGGCCTCGCCTGCGCGGTGGCGTCGCGCTCGAGCATGCGATCGTCGGCGAGTTCCCAGTACGTAACGGAGCTTCCGCCAGCGCTGACGACGCCGTCGGCGACGCTGATCTTTTCCACGGATACGCCCAGTTTCACGGCGGCGCGTTGCACCAGCAACTCGCGCGCTTCAGCGCAGGCATACCGCAGAGCAACCGCGCTTTCCTCGATTGAACGGCTGCCCGACGTGATGCCTTCGTCAGGTCCATGATCGGTCGCGGCGGTCATCAGGCGTATGCGACGCGGCGCCACGTCGAGTTCATCTGCAATCACCTGCGTAAGCGCGGTGAGTATGCCTTGGCCGATTTCGACTTTGCCCGTCGAGGCAGTGACCGTGCCGTCGCTGTTGATGCGCAGCCAGTCGGCAAGCCGCGGATTGGTGGCAAGACTGCCCGGTAGCTTGGCCGGCGTGCTCATGATGCCGCCCCGGCTGCTTTCTGAATCGCGCGCACGATACGCGAATGAGTGCCGCAGCGGCAGATGTTCCCGTCGAGCGCCGCGCGTATTTCCGTTTCAGTCGGGTGCGGATTGCCGGCCAGCAACGCATACGCGGTCATGATGATGCCGCTCGTGCAGTAGCCGCATTGCGCTGCCTGCTCTTCGACAAAGGCGCGCTGCAGCGCGTGCATTTTGTCGATGCTGCCGATGCCTTCGATGGTTGTGATGGCCTGGTCTGCGACCGCCGCGAGAGAAATGTCGCACGACTGCACCGCCTTGCCGAGGATCACGACGGTGCAAGCACCGCACACGCCAAGCCCGCAGCCGAAACGCGCGCCTTTTAGATTGAGATCATTGCGCAGCACGTAGAGCAACGGCGTCTCGGCATCGGCGTCGATCGCATGCGTACGGCCATTCACTTCTATCGCTATGGACATCGAACCCCCATCTTGCGGATCAGGCGAGAACGGCTTTCACGCGCTCGCGAGTGAACGGCAAATCGCGCAGCCGCGTGCCGGTTGCATTCGCGATCGCGTTCGCGATTGCAGCGACGGTTGGACCCTGCGAGCCTTCACCGGTTCCGAGCGAGCGCTCGTCGGGCCGGTTAAGCAGCACGACTTCGACCGCCGGCACTTCAGGAAAAGTCAGAATCGGATAGTCCGCCCATGAGCGCGTTTGCACGCGCTGCGCATCGTAGCGGACCGATTCTTTCAGCGACCAGCTCGTCGATTGGATAATGCCGCCTTCGATTTGATTAATGACGCCGTCCGGATTGATGATGAGCCCCGCATCTACGGCCGCCACCGCTTTGGTGACGCGAACGTTGCCGGTGCGGCGGTCGATCTCGACATCGGCAACGACTGCAACATACGCGGCAAGATTTTTGTACTTCGCAAAGGCGATGCCGCGGCCGTGCGTGCCGTCGCTTTTACGCGCGGATTGCCAACCGGCGCGGCTTGCTGCGGCTTCGATGACCGCGCGCGCGCGTGGGTCCTGCAGGTGGCGCAGCCGAAATTCAACGGCGTCTACGCCCGCTGCGGCGGCGAGTTCATCCATGAACGACTCGAGCGCGAAGACATTCGCGTAAGCGCCCAGCGTGCGCAGCGCCGATGTGCGCAGTGGCATTTCCGGCAGGTAATGCAGCGCGATGCGCTGGTTCGGAAACACATAAAGCGGCACCGCATTGCGGTCGGCAGCGCCTGCGGGCTGCGCGCCATTTACTGGAAACCCCATCGGCACGGGGTTGGCGATATGCCAGCCTGCAAGCAAATTGCTGCCTGCACCGCCCGGCCGAGTGCTATGCGGATGGCTCCAGATGTCATGCCGCCAATCGACGACCTGGCCGCGCGCATCGAGACGCGCCTGCAATTTCATCACCATCGCCGAACCATACGGCTCCCAACCGAATTCATCCTCGCGCATCCATTGCAGTTTGACCGGCCGGCCAGCCGTCGCGCGCGCAACGAGCGATGCGTCGCACGCGACGTCGTCGGCGCCGTTGTGACCATAACAGCCGGAACCTTCGACGTGTACGGCGGTCACGTTCGCGTCGGTCATGCGCATGACGCGCGCGAGATGCTGACGCAGCGGATAGATACCCTGGCTATGCGTCCACACCGTCAGCTTGCCTTCCTTGATTTGCGCGACCGCGCAGGATGGCCCGATCGACGCATGACATTGATACGGTCGCGTGTACGTTGCATCAACGGTGGTCACCGGGCCGCCGCCGATCGGCGCGCCGACTTTGGAATTTACAATCGAGTCCTGCGACGGCAGGCTCTGCAGATGGGCAAACAATCCAACGCCTTGCGGCGGCAGATCCGGGGTTTCATTCCATTTGGCGCTCGTGCGCAATGCCTGTGCCGCCTTGATCGCCTGTTCTTCGCGTTCAGCAGCGACCGCAAGGAAGCTGCCGTCGCGGACCACCGCCACCACACCCGGCATCGCACGCACCGCGGCTTCATCACAGCTTTCGAGACGCGCCCGCGGTGATGCCGGCCGCACTACGCGCCCGAACACCATGCCCGGCAACCGTATGTCCTGCACGTACGCCGCACCGCCCGACACCTTCTTCGGAATATCGCGGCGTTTGATCGACTTGCCGACGATCTGATGGCGCGCCGGCGGCTTCGGTTGCGCGCGCGCAGTCGCTTCACGTTTCAGGTCGACGTTTTTGACGAGGTCCCAATAGGTCGCTTGTGCTGTGCCGCCGCTGATCGTCCCGTCGTTCACGACGAGCTTGTCGGCGCCGACTCCCAACTGCTTGGCGGCGAGTTGCAGCAAAAGGTCACGTGCTTCGGCCGCGGCGTAGCGCAGCGCGGTGCCGCTGTTCTCGACCGACTGGCTGCCTGCGGTCATGCCTTCATCCGGGCTGCGCGAAGTATCGGCCGAAATCATTTCGACCCGCTCATAGGCGATATCGAGCTCTTCCGCCGCTATCTGCGCGAGCGCCGTGAGTATGCCCTGGCCTAGCTCGACCTTGCCGG
>JANXRI010000082.1 GCA_025353085.1 Betaproteobacteria bacterium | reverse complement strand
GGGCAATTTGAGAATGCGCGCGAGTTCGTACGCATGCACCGGACCCGCTCCGCCAAATGCAAAGAGCGCGTAGCGCCGATAATCCTTGCCACGCTCCGCCGCGTGTATGCGCACCGCAGTGGCCATATTTTGGTTGACCATGCGCGCAATGCCAGCCGCCGTTTTGATCGCGCCGAGCCCGCAACGCTTGCCTAATGCGGCAATCGCAGCGGCGGCCGGATCAACGCTGAGCTTCATGTCGCCGCCCAGAAAATAGGCGGGATCGAGATAACCCAGCACTAGGTCGGCATCCGTCACCGTCGGATTCGCGCCACCGAGACCGTAACAGACCGGCCCCGGCTTGGCGCCGGCGGAATCCGGGCCGACCTTCAGAAGTCCGGTGCCATCGACGCGCGCGATCGATCCGCCGCCGGCGCCGATCTCGATCATTTCGAGCGACGGCACTTTAAGCGGAAATCCGGAACCGCGAAATTGGCGCTTGACGCGCGCCGCTTCAAAGGTGCCGGTGAATGCAGGTTGCCCTTCGCTGATGAAACAGGCTTTCGCTGTTGTTCCTCCCATATCAAAGGCGAGGAGGTTTGGCTCCGCGATGCGTGCGCCGGCATGGCACGCCGACAGTACGCCGGCCGCAGGCCCCGACTCGACGAGGCGGATCGGTACGTTGCCCGCAGTGGCCGGTGTGGTCATGCCGCCGTTCGACAGCATCACCAGGACTGGCGCATGGACCTTCATCTTATCGAGCGAACCCTCGAGCCGGTTCAGGTATGACCGCACGACGGGCTTTACATAAGCGTTCGCCACCGTCGTCACCGCGCGTTCGTATTCGCGAATTTCCGGGGCGACCTGCGATGAAATCGAGACTTCAATTTGCGGGAACTCGGCGCCGAGCAGTTTCGCCACCTGCCGCTCGTGCGCGGGATTGCGATAGCTGTGCAGAAAACACACGGCAATCGAATTGACGCCTTCTTTTATCAGGGCGCGGACTTTGCGCCGGATTTCCGCGGACGCTGGCGCATGCAGCACCTTGTTGTCGGCGGTGATGCGTTCTTTGATTCCAAGGCGTCGCCGACGCGGCACCAACGGCTCCGGAAATTCGATCGCCAGGTCGTACATGTCATAACGCATGTCGCTGCCGAGTTCGAGCGAATCCCGAAATCCCTCGGTCGCCAGGAGACCCGTCGGCGCCCCTTTGCGTTCGATTAGAGTGTTCGTGACCAATGTGGTGGCGTGGGCGACACCTCGAATTTGGGCCGGGGTAACCGCGCCGCTGCTCACCAGACGCTCTATGCCGTGAATGATCCCGATGACCGGATCGTCAGGTGTGGTCAGGCATTTTTCGCGCGTCAGTTCTCCCGAGTCGATATCGATGAGCACGAAATCGGTGAACGTGCCGCCGACGTCGACGCCGATGCGGTAGCTACGCGCAGTCATTTGCGTGCAGCGCGCCTGGCGCTTTTCACCACTGCGGATTTTCGCTTGGGCGTAGCCGTGCTTGCGGGCTTGGACTTTGATTGCTTGAAGTCGTAGAGTTGCTGTGCCGCTTCAGTGCTCATGTAGCCGCCGTCGATATCCGCGCCAATCGCCGCTCGGTCGCGTTGACGCAGTGCTCCAAACCCGCCGCCGCCGGGCGTTCTGACAGTCACTATCTCGCCCGGCTTCAATTGCGTGCGACCCTTGGGTGCTAGGTATCCAGCCGTTCCCCTCACCATCGCAGCAGCCGCGCCGTGCTTGCCGCCCAGATAACCGCGCGGCGGATTTTTGATGCGCTCGGAACTCGTCGAAACGTAGATGTTGTGTTTGCCGAGCACCTTGATACTGATTTCCTGCGCAAGTCCGCCGCGATATTTACCGGCGCCGCCGCTGTCTGTTACCAGTTCGCGTTTGACGAACAGCAGGGGCGCATTGCTTTCCATGATTTCCAGCGAGGCCATCTTGGTATTGGTCGGAAACGACTTGCCGGGCAGGCCATCACGTGTGCGCGAACCGCCGAGGCCGCCGCTGGTTATCAAGAGCGACTGGAATTCGGAACCATCGTCGCGTGGGCCGAAAAAATTTAACCGCGGCGCTGGACTTCCGGATTCTGCAGGCACTGCATCGGGGATCGCCTTCGCGAGCGCTCCGAAAACGACCGGGACTATCATGTGACCGACTCGCCCGCGGCTATTGCCCGGTGCCGGCCGGCGCGAGTTGACCAGCGATGCTTCCGGTGCCTTCAGGGTGATCGGCCTGTAGGCGCCTTCGTTATTGGGGATCATGGGTTCCAGCACGGCCTTTGCTGCAAAAGCGGCATAGCCGTACGTGTAGTTGTAGCAGCTGTTGATGCCTTTGTTGATTTGTCCCGAGGTGCCTGCGAAGTCATATTCCAAGCGGTCGCCTCGTATCGTGAGCTTGAGACGGATCACGAGCGGCTCGTCGAAGCCATCCATGATGCCTTCGTTGGTATAGACCCCGTCCGGAACCTTGCTGATCGCCGCGCGCATCGACTTTTCAGAGCGCGACAACACTTCGGCGGCAATTCCCGCGAGATCGTCCATGCCTGCTTCCACCAGTAGTTCGGAAGTCCGGCGCGCCGCCAGCCGTGCCGCGCCCACTTGCGCATGAATGTCACCGAGCACCTGGTCCGGCACGCGTACGTTTTCGGCGATGATGTCGAAGACTTCCTGAACGACTTTGCCTTCGCGGTACAGCTTCATCGGCGGCAGCGCCAGGCCTTCTTCGAAAATGCTGTTCGCGTCCGCCGAATAGCCGCGGCCGCCAATATCCGCCTGGTGGGCAATGTTGACCGCGAAAGCGACGATTTTTCCCTTGTGGAATACCGGCACCGCCAGCGCCACGTCGTGCAGATGGCCGGCGGCGAGCCACGGATCGTTAGTGATCGCCACGTCGTCCGGATGCCAGTCGGGCCAGCGGGCGATAAAGTGCTTGGTTACTGTCGAGCAGCAGCGCGTAAATCCCGGCAGCGACTGAAAAGGTTGTGCGAGCAGATCGCCCTCCGGCGTGACAAGCACGCAGGTGTAGTCGTACGACTCGCGCACTATGTTCGAAAACGCGGTGCGGATGACGATCGCGGATTGTTCCTCGGCGATCGCAATCAGGCGGCTCCACAAGATTTCGAGTGTTACAGGATCCATTTTTGTTGCAGGCATCGGTTGTTCGGTCCTCTCCGTCAACGCTGCGCCATGCGACGGAAAGGGACATTCGTCTGCAACCGCAACAGGAATTCCGTAGACCGGGAAGCCCCCATTCGCGCGGAACTGTCGGCGCGGTTGGCGTCCGCCTTACGGCACAATGTTATTCTTCACAAGATTACCACACTCAATTCGAAGCCAGCGTACGCGGACGGAAGGGTACCTTCCAATGTGGAACATGCTGGTCCGGAGGAGCAAGGAATCGATGAACGACTTGCAGCATCTCGAAGCGCTGGCGCGCTATGTCTCGTCGCTGGATGCAACAACACTCTCTGCGCAGACGCGGGAAACGGCGCGCGCGTGCCTGCTTTACGGATTGGCTGTTGGTATTGCCACTAAGCGCGCGAGACCGGCGAAGCTTGCCGAAAGTGCATCGAACCTGGATAGTGGCGGCGCTGCGGCGACACGCTTGATCGACGGCGTAGCGACCTCACGCAGCAATGCTGCGTTTGCCAATGCGGTCCTGCTATCGGGGCGGGTGCAAGGTGACTCTCATCCCTGCGGACATATCGGAGGTGTTGTGATTCCAGCTGCGTTGGCGGCTGCGGAGCAGACTGGCGCTTCCGGGAATGAATTCCTCTCTGCGATGATTTGCGGTTACGAAACAGCGCTGCGAATCGGACGGGATCATGGCGCTGACCTCAGCTTGCGTGGTTTCCGAACGACTCCTTGCTATGGAGTGTTCGGCGCTGCGATCGCCGGTGGACGCATCCAGAACTTCGATCACATGAAGATGCAGAACGTTGTCGGGCTTGCCGCTAATTTCGCTGGCGGTCTACGTGAATATGTCGACGCCGGTACCGAAGAGTCCCCGTTTCAGGCGGGTTTTGCCGCGCGGAACGGCTTGCATGTAACCGATCTGGTTGCGTGCGGTCTTGTAGCGGCCCGCAGCGCGTTGCATGGTAAGGCTGGCTTTTATGCGGCATTCGGTGGTGAGCGTGATGACTATGGACGCCGGTTGGCAGAAGGACTCGGCACGCATTTTGAATTCACCACCGTGACATTCAAGCAATATCCGGCCTGCCAGTTTTTGCGCGGCATTATCCGCGGGCTGGCAAGTCTTCATGCACAGGCCCCAGATGCGGTGCCTGCACGCATTGAACTTCGCATGCATCCCTACGAGGCCAATTTCATCGGCGTGCGGTTTTGCGGTCCGTTCACGACCGCGGCGCAAACGGTAATGAGTGCGCCTTTCTGTGCGGCACTCGCATGGAGTACAGGTACCGCAAGCTTCGATGGATTGCGCGATTTTGAAAATGTTGAGGTCAATGAACTCGCGCAAAAGACCGCGATAGTAGCAGATGAGGGGCGTGCGAAATACGAACCCGTCATGCGGGTGGTTTGTACCGATGGCCGTACTCTTACGTGGGAGGAAAAAGGAGGCGATGCGGGCTATCGAATGAACTGGGAGGACGCAGTAAAAATGACGCGTCAATTATGCGAAGAAGTCGCGGTGCGCCGCGAGATTGCCGACGCCTTGATTGATAAGGTCACCCGCGTAGCCGAACTGCAGACTATCAAGCCCCTCATTGCTGCGGTGTGCGCAGCGACTTGCTCGGAATGACTGTGACGATGCGGCAGTTACCTCAGCTTCATAAGGGACGATCGACTATATCGTCGCTCCTGATTGCCGGAATTATTCTGTTAGCGGGAAGCATACGGGGAACGGATGTGCGAGCGGCGGCGGAGCAAAATTATCCGAACCGTGTGCTTCGCATCGTCGTACCATTTGCCCCCGGTGGCGGTACCGATATATTGGCGCGTTTACTGGGGGCAAGGCTATCGGAAGCATGGTTGCAGCCGATTGTCATCGACAATCGTCCAGGCGGCGCCACGGTCATCGGTACGGAGCTCGTAGCGAAAGCGCCCGCGGATGGCTACACACTGTTGATCAGCACCGGAAATTTCACCGTTAATCCGGCGATGTTTCCAAAGTTGCCATTCGATACCAGTCGCGACTTTACGCCCGTATCAATGCTGGCTACGGCGCCGAACGTCTTGGTGGTGCATCCATCTTTGCCGGTAAGAAGCGTTCGCGAGCTAATAGCGTTCGCCAAACCCCGACCGCGGCAAATCAATTATGGTTCGAGCGGCAACGGCGGGACGGGGCACCTGGCAATGGAAATGCTTAAGCAGATGGCCGGTGTCGATCTCGTCCACATTCCCTATAAGGGTGGCGGTCCTGCACTTAATGCAGTACTAATGGGCGAGGTCTCGGTGCTCTTCAATAACATGATCGCGACCGTGCCGCATATCAACAGCGGTCGGCTGCGCGCACTGGGCGTGACCACGA
The DNA here is from genome assembly GCA_025353085.1 of Betaproteobacteria bacterium. Taxonomy (GTDB): domain Bacteria; phylum Pseudomonadota; class Gammaproteobacteria; order Burkholderiales; family SG8-41; genus PALSA-1004. Next base: position 4,045 of record JANXRI010000082.1, on the reverse strand, counting down.
AATCGCGCAGCCCGATCGCGCCGGAGATACCGTCGATCGCCGAAAGTGGATTGCCCGGATTCGAGGCGACTGGATGGTTCGGTGCCTTTGTGCCGGCCGGAACTCCCGATTCGATTGTGCAAAAGCTGGCATCCGAAATCGCGCGGATAGTAAATCTCAAAGATGTCCGGGACCTTCTGCTGGCGCAGGGTGCGGTTCCGATTGGCAATAGCAGCCGGGAGTTCGGTGAATTTATTCGGACTGATATCGAGCGTTGGAAGGTTACGCTCGCCTCCATTCGCATCGTGGCGGATTGAAGTGATCGTTAGGGGATGTTGAAAAATGGCCGCTTTGCTCGACGACGACAGCCCGGATACCGTGCGCTTGACAGTGGACGAGGCCACAGACTTGTCTCTTGGTGCATTGAAACGTATCGGCTATTCGGATGCAGATGCGCGAATCATTACGGGCCAACTCATAGACAATGCGTTATGCGGCTACAAATACGCCGGCCTGCCGCGCATCCTGACCATTGCGAAGGATGAGAAGGGTAAGCCGGGCCGCGTGCCAGTCAGGATCGTGCACGAAACGCCAATCTCAGCGCTGCTGGATGGCGGGAACAACGTGGGCTATATCAGCGTGTGGCACGGTGCGGAACTCGCAATCGCCAAAGCCAAAAAAGCAGGCATGGCCTCCGTTGGCGTCTTTAACAGCTATTACAGCGGACGCAATGCGTACTATGTGGAGAAGATAGTGCGCGCCGGCCTGGTCGGGATCCACATCGCGAGCAGCGATCCACGTGTTGTGCCACCCGGCGCCGCTGCTCCCGCCTTGGGTACCAATCCGATTTGTTTCGGGTTCCCCTCACGCGAGGGACCGGTCACCGTGGATATTGCAACCGCTTCGATTATGAACGGCGATATGCGCCTGCACCAATGGCTTGAGCAGCCCCTGCCAGAAGGTATAGCGTTCGACCGCCACGGCGAACCTACACGCGAGGCCACGGCGGCGCTCGACGGTGGTGGAGTTCTGCCATTTGGGGGGCACAAAGGCTACGGTCTGGCCTTTGCAATTCAGGCGCTAGGACTTCTTGCTGGTTCCGCGTTGACACGTGGGAAGGTTCAAGATTTTGGTTTTCTGTTCTGGGTGATTGATCCCAAACTGATGCTGCCTGGTAGCGATTTTGATCAATTAGTATCGGAATTGGTTTCAAAAATTAAGTCTACGAAGCGGCGCCCTGGTGTCGATGAGATTCGTATTCCATCCGAGCGTGCTACGCGCGAACGCGATCTACGACGTGAACAAGGTATCGTCCTGGAACGTAAGATTCTCGCAGAGATTATTGCTCTATGAGACAGTAAAAAGTTTGAATTGTCGTTTGCCGCGACAGCGGTGTGCGCGGTATGCGTTTCATGGATTCTCCTGACAAGTTGGTAAATTAACATCAACTTGCCCGTCCATAAAATCGGGCCTCGCTCAGTCCGACAGAACAAGCGCCGCGGTCGGGTCAAACAGACGCTGGTGTTCAATTTGCTGCGACGCATGCGCGAGCATGCCGCAGCGGTGCTGCGCTTCATCACCAATCTGCGCGTGCCGTTTACCAACAACCTGGGCGAGCGCGCCATCCGAATGCCCAAGGTGAAGCAGAAAATATCCGGCTGCTTTCGCACGCTCAACGGCGCGCAGAATTTCTGCATCATCCGCTCCTATCTCGATACCATGCACAAGCAAGGACATAATTTGTTCGAGGTGTTGCGCTTGACCTTCTTGGGGCAGGCCCCAATGCCTGCCTCAGGCTGAATAGTCACGTTTTAGCAAGACCATCGCACTTCCGCCAACGGCTGGGGGGGGGGCGTTGTCGTACGCTCGAAATCCGTGCTCGGAGGATTGCACCACGAGTATTCCTTGGTGCCTGCCGTTGCTTGATCTGACATGGAGAACCGTGAAGGTGGCGCGGAATGAATAATTGCGGAGCACAGTCCGTTTAGCTTGAATTCTGATCGAGCGGTAACTGACTCAAGTCGGCCAAATCCGGCCGCTCGTTGTTACATTTAGATTTGGACCCGAACAATCAGATCCTCGTTATCGGCAACGGGACTGTTGGCGCGCATTAATTGAACGCCATTCACGGGCCCGTTGACATGACCTCAAAACAGTACATAATTATGTACATATACGTACAGGAGGCTCTATGCGGGACGCTACATTCACCGAACTGCGCAATCATGCCAAGGATTATTTTGATGCCGTCGAAGGCGGGGATACGATTCGCGTCTTTCGCAACGGCAAACCTATCGCCGAAATTGTGCCTGTCCGTTCCGGGGTTCCATCGTGGAAAAAACAAGCTACACCACTAATGGTTAAAGGCTTGTCGTTGAGTCGAGAGATACTGAGCGATCGGGATAAGTCAGCGTGAAGGTGTTTCTGGATACTTCGGCTTTTGCGAAGCGTTATGTTGCCGAGCAGGGGTCGGACAAGGTTATGGCGTTGTGCCAAAAGGCAGATAGTCTCGTCGTTAGTGTCATTTGCCTACTGGAACTGATCTCAACGTTGTCCCGCCTCGTACGCGAAAAGAAGCTCGCCAAAGCGGATTACCAAAAGCTGAAGGGTGACGCGATGGCGGATCTGGCGGACGTCGATATCTGCCATATCACATCGGAGATACTCGTCTCGGTTGTTTCGCTGCTGGAATCGTACCCACTTCGGGCAATGGATGCCCTTCATGTGGCATGTGCGCTCATCGTCAAGCCTGATATCTTTGTTTCGGCTGACCATCGGCAACTCTCGGCAGCACGAAAGGCGGGGCTCAAGACCGTTAATGTGTCGTGAGACACCACAACTGGCAGTCTGTCCGTGGCGAATTGCTACTTTGCTAATGCAGCCATGAATTGCAGTTGTCTGAGCACTGTACTCCGCAATAATTCGCGTCATGGATTTGAGGGCGTTGCGCGACGGCAAGCGCGGGGCGAATCTGGCATGATGAACGCATACTGGCATTGTCGGGAACAATCGTCGGGTTACTCGCAGACGTCCTGAAGCTGGGAGCCCTGTTTTTTCGCGCTTCTGGTGCGATTCGTTCCGAAAACCTGGTTCTTCGCAGACAACTTGCCCGGTATCTCGAGCGGGGTACCAAGCTCTGACGGCTGGATCATGCGACTCGCGTCTGCTTTCGGTGTTCTCCAGACTCTTCAATTGACGCGATGCGATAGTGATCGTCCGTCCGTCGACGGTTGTTCGGTGGCGCCGACTTGGCTGGCGCCTGTTCTGGGGCTGGAAATGTCGACCGGGCCGACCGCGGACTCCCGTCGAGTTACGCGCACTGATCCGCCGGATGGCGCAGGAGAATTCGCTTTGGGGTGAAGAGCGGATTGCCAGTGAACTGTTGGTGAAACTGGGCATTCGAGTTTCGCCGCGGACGGTGCGGAAGTACATGCCGAAGCTGCCAGTTGGGCAGCCACGAGGCGACCAGCGCTGGTCCACATTCCTGAAGAACCATGCAAAAGCGATTCTGGCGTGCGACTTTTTCATTGCTGTCACCGCGACTTTCCGAATGCTCTACGTGCTTGTGGTCATTGAGCATGGAAGCCGGAGACTGGTGCGCGTCGATGTTACGGCCCACCCGAGCGCGGACTGGACCTTGCAGCAATGGCGAGAAGTTGTCGGTGTGGACTGTTCCTATCGATACTAGCTTCACGATCGAGACAGGATCTTCGCTGAGCACCTGGACGAATCGATCAAGGCGCTGGGCGTAAGTGTGCTGAAATCCCCACCGCGGTCGCCGAAGGCCGATTCGATCTGCGAAAGAGTGATCGGCACGATCCGTCGCGAGTGTTTGGGCTGGCTGATTCCGATATCGGAGGCGCATCTGCGTGCGATCCTGAAAATCTGGGTAGAGCATTACAACTGCGGAAGGCCGCACAGCAGCTTGGGACCTGGCGTGCCGGGGCTGCCAAGCACAGAGGTAGTTTTAGCAAGACCATCGCACTTCCGCCATCGGCTGGGGGAAGGCGTTTTTGTACGCTCGAAATCCGTGCTCGGAGGATTGCACCACGAGTATTCCTTGGTG
>JANXRI010000024.1 GCA_025353085.1 Betaproteobacteria bacterium | reverse complement strand
CAAGGCGTCGGTCGTGCAAGCCGCCAATATCAACGCGATGGCCACGCATGTGCTCGACTTCGAGCCGATGTGGAGTCCGCCCACGCATGCCGTGTCCCCGACGGTGCCGGTCGCGTTTGCGCTCGCTGAATTTCAGGGCGCGAGCGGGCGCGACCTCATCACGGCGGTCGCCAAGGGTCTCGAGATTCAGGGGCGCCTGCAATATGCGGGCAACCAGTTCGTGCCGGAGCATCTGAAGTTTCATCCCCCCGGCGTTGCCGGTGTACTAGGCAGCGCGATCGTTGCATCCGACCTCTTAAGCCTCGAGGTGATGGGAGTGCGCACCGCGCTCGGCATTGCGGCGTCACGCGCAGGCTCGCTGCTCGCGAACGTCGGCTCGATGACCAAGTGCGCCCATTGCGGCAATGCTGCTGCGGGTGGTCTCGATGCCGCGCTGCTCGCGCACAGCGGCTTTACGGCGAATCCCGATGTGCTCGAAGCGCACAAGGGCGTCATCGCGACGTTTTTTCCCGACGGCTTTGACGAAACGCGGCTACTCGCGTACGGTAAACCTTGGCGCGTCGTCGACCCGGGCCTTGCAATCAAACTTTTCCCGTCGCAATTCGGCACCCACTTCGCGATCAATGCCGGGCTCGACATCAACAAGCTTGCCCGCGGGGCGACGCGCATCGAGCACGCGCACATTGTCTCGCCGGTAATGAAATACATCGATCGGCCGCAGCCCATAACCGGCCTTGACGGCAAATTCAGCATCCAATACACGGCCGCGGCCGCGATGCTTGATGGCAAAGTCGGTATTGACACGTTTACCGACGAGCGGCGATTCCGTCCCGACATGGTCGATCTGCTCGCAAAAATTACGCTGACGCAGGACGCGTCCATCGTCGGCGATTTTCACAAGATGCACATCGCGATCGACGCCGACCTCGCCGGCGGTGAACGCGTCAGCGCAATCTGCCGCGGGCCCAAGGGCGCGTGGGGTGCGCCGATGGCGCCCGCCGATCACCGCGACAAGTTGCTCGATTGTTTTCGTCGTGCGCTGACTGCGAGTCAAGTGACGCAGTTGATGGATCTTTTCGAGCGGCTCGAGACACTCGATGCAGGCGGCGTTGAAAAGATCATCGCTTTGATCGCCAACCGGGGCTGACAAAGTACTTTCCCGGCCCATATAATTAGTTAGAAGAAATTCTCCTTCCCATTTGAAAGACAAGTTTTTTTATGCGTAATAACTTTCAGATCCCGGCCGCAATTTTTTTAACGCTTACCCTCGCATCTCATAGCGCTATCGCGCAAAAAGAATATCCGACGAAGCCGGTTCGTTTAATCGTACCTTTCGCACCGGGCGGCGGCACGGACATCGTCGCGCGGCTGCTCGCGCAAAAACTGACTGAATCTTTCGGCCACACTGTGATCGTCGACAACCGCGCGGGCGGCGGCGGCACGATGGGCGTCGAGACCACAGTGCGCGCCACGCCGGACGGTTACACGGCGATCATCATGTCGGGCAGTTATGCGACCAACGCCGCGATGTACAAACTGCCCTACGATCCGGTGAATGACATTCTGCCCATGGGTTTGATCGGCAACACCGCCTTCATCGTGGCGCTGCATCCGTCGGTGCCAATCAAAAGCGTTGCCGAGCTGGTCGCCTATGCGAAAGCTAAACCTGGCGCGCTCAATTACGGTTCGTCGGGCAACGGCGGCATTGCGCATTTATCGGGCGAACTGTTCGATCTTCTCGCCGGCACGAAGATGACGCACATCGCGTACAAAGGCACCGGCCCCGCGTTGAACGATCTGCTGGGCGGCCAGATCCAGTTAATATTCGGCAGCGCGCCGGCGACCATTCCGCTCGTGCGCGCCAACCGGTTGCGGGCGATTGCGGTTACGACGACCCGGCGATCGTCAGCACTTCCCGATTTGCCGACGGTTGCCGAAGGCGGCGTGCCCGGTTACGAAGTCGTGTTGTGGTACGGCGTGCTTGGACCGACAGGCCTGTCGAAAAATATCGTCGAGCGCTGGAATACCGAGATCCGCAAAGCGACCAAGCTGCCCGATCTAAAGGAGCGGCTGGTCTCCGAGGGCTTCGAGATCGACGACAGCCCGCCTTCCGTATTTCAGGCGATGTTAAAACGCGATGTGGAGAAATGGCGGCGGGTGGTGAAGGAAGCGCGGGTGAAGGTTAACTAGTTTCCCGTTACCGGGGCTGGCCTCATTCTCTGGGTGGCAGACCCGGGGCTGGTCACTTTTCCTGCGCGGCCAGGAAAAGTAACCAAAAGGAGGCCGCCCCGTGGTGAGCCGCGCCTTCGCGTCCCTTGCGTTACTCGACAAGTTCGGGGTCTCGCAGAACTCGCTCGAAGATTGAGTAAACACGGAAACGATTGCGAGCTCAGACAGCTCCTCGACCACAGCACCGAACTCGCCTGCGTTACTCAGCGGCCCACAAAGGGGTTGAAATACCGAACTGTGTCCAAACGGCAGTCAGTGAGCGGTAAACGATTTCGCATCTTTGGAACACAACTTAAAAGCATTAAGGACCCTTTAATTACGTTCGTCACTCGGGCGCAAACCGGAGCCCAGGCGCTTGAATGCACTGGGTTCCGGCCCCGGCTCACACCCTGCCGAGGCGGGCCTCTCACGCACAGGAACGACGTACATCGACTTGTTCAGTGTTTCCCTATTTGCAGATTGTTCCGCTGCTCGCATCCTCGACGCTGCTTGTCGTTTTTTACCCCTTGTGAGACGCCGAGCAGTCGCAGCCGTGAAAAGGGCTTTCGGCGAAGAACTGTCTGAGATCGCATTCGTTCACGTGTTTTCTCATTTTGCGAGCGAGTTTTCTGAGCCGCTTTTCACGGCGAGCAGCACAGGGAATCCCCGATAGGGGACGACTCGCTGGGGCGGCCTTTTCTTGGGTTACTTTCTTTTGGCCGCGCAAAAGAAAGTGACCAGCCCCGGGGCTGCCCCCCGGAAAATTCCAAAGTGTTACCGATGTGGTTGAACTCGAATGTCACCCATGAGCGTGAACCGTGCAGCGGTCTTTGGGTTAATTTTCCTGGCCGCGCAGGAAAAGTGACCAGCCCCCGGTCTGCCACTCGGCGCTCTAAAAAAAGTCTCAGGGTTGCCACCCTGTGATCAAAACCAGCCCCGCTCCACCGCTTGACGCCCCTTTAATGCTGGCAGAAGCTTTCGCGACGCTTCCTCCACATCCGAACCTTCACCCACGAAAGAAAGAAATGCATATGCCCCGCAAAATCATGCTCGCAGTGTTCATGGCAATCGTGATTCTCGGTTCCTGGTTGGCGCCGCTCGATGCGCCCGCGATCAAGCAGGTCGATGCGGGACTTAAGCGGGCGCTCATCAGTTATGCGGCGGCCAGAACATTGAACGCGCTTATTTCCCTTGCGCAGGGTACGGAGATATCGGCACAGCCGTTGGGCTTCGGCGTGACGCTCACCCCGGGTCAGTTGCTTGATCCGTTTAACGATCTGGTTGAACAGTTTTCAGCCCTCATGCTGGCGACGAGCATCGCATTCGGTAATTAAAAGGTATTGATCACGATCGGCGGCTACTGGTTGATTTCGCTAATGCTGACCGGCGTCGCGCTCGGCTGGGCTTGGTTCCATTACCGTCAGCGGCAAGCGCCGCCGTGGCTCTCGCGCTTGCTGGTGGTGT
>JANXRI010000022.1 GCA_025353085.1 Betaproteobacteria bacterium | reverse complement strand
CCGCAGGTGATCGCGCTGATGGCCGGCGAATCGCAGGCGTCACTCGCCACTGTTGCTTCGGTGATCGTGCATATCAAGTCGGGGCGTTTGCGGGCGATCGGCGTATCGGCCGCGCAGCGGGCCAGTGCATTGCCGGATGTGCCGACCATTGCGGAGGCCGGCGTGCCGCGCTACGAGATGAGTCCATGGATAGGCGTGTTCGCACCGGCGGGCACACCGAAACCCGTCATCGACAAGCTCAATGCCGAAATCAACAAAGCGCTTAAACTGCCGGACGTTGCACAAAACCTTTCAAGCCAGGCGCTCGATCCATGGGCGAGCACGCCGGATGAATTCACCGCGCGCCTGAAAGCCGATTACGACAAGTATGCGCAGCTCATAAAGCTGACGGGCGCGCGTATCGATTGAGTAGGCAGCAACCGGGTCGAACCGCTTGCAAGTACCTAAGGCTGCCAGGACTGCCGCAGGGTAAACTGCGCGCTTCGCGGTAAATCAAAAAATCATTTTCAACGAGGGGGAATCCATGGCAAGCCAGGACGCTGCTTTGCAGTCAGGCAACGAATTCAAAGGCAAGGTCGCATTGGTGACCGGGGCGACGCGCAACATCGGCCGCTCGATCGCGCTCTCTCTCGCGGCAGGCGGCGCCGCTGTCGCCATAAACTCGCGCGCATCGCGCGAAGCCGGAGACGGCATCGTCAAAGAGATCAAAGCGATGGGCGGGGATGCCGAAGCGTTCGTCGCTGACGTCGCCGACGCACAGGCAGTCAATGCGATGGTCGAAGGTGCGATAAAACGGTTTGGACGCCTCGACATGCTTGTCATCAATGCTTCAGTGCGCAAGCAAACGCCGTTCGCCGACATGAGCTTCGACGAATGGAAAGGCATTCTCGGCATCACGCTCGACGGCTCGTTCCATCTCGCGAAAGCCTGTCTGCCGCATATGATCAAAGCCGGCGGCGGTGCGATCGTCACCCTCGGCGGCATGATGGCGCTGTCCGGCGCCAAAAACCGCGTGCACGGTTCGGTCGTCAAGCATGGCCTGGTCGGCATGACGCGCGCCTTGGCGCTCGATCTTGCGCAATACAACATCCGCGTCAATTGCGTGTCGCCCGGTCAAATGAATACCGCCGCCGCCGGCGAGGAAATCACCGTGCGGCCGGCACCGAGCAAGAACGTGCCGATCGGGCGCAAAGGCGAGCCGGAGGAAGTCGCGGCCGCGGTGCGTTTTCTGTGCGGACCCGGCGCGAGTTTCATTAGCGGGCAAACGCTGCATGTGAATGGCGCGCAGATGATGTACTAGGCTATTCATTATGCGCGTGCCCCCATCCCAGGCTGCCCCCGCTGTCCCGGGGACGGGCCTTTGATGCTTTTCCGTGCCCTCGCAAGGGTCGATACCGCATTTACAAATTGACGAGGTTTATATGCAGCGAACGCAGCGGTTTTTTAATATTTCCGGCGTGCTTGCCGGCGCATTCCTTTGCAATCTCGCATGCGCCGAACCCGATGAATTCCGCGCGCCCAAAAAACTGCGCGACGAAAGCGCCGCCGCGCGCGCCGAGCCGTTCAAGGGCATAACGGCGGACGGCAAGATCGTGCCCGGGCTTTTTAAAATCGTGCACACCGGGGTGTCGACTGAACCGATACGGAAAGCCGCCGCAAAATACCTTGCCGGTCTTAATGACGAACAAAGAAAGAAAACACTGTTTCCGGTCGACAGTACCGAATGGATGACGTGGGACAACCGCCACTTCGCGATGCGTGAGGGCGTGGGCTTCTATGACATGACTGCTGAGCAGCGCAAGCTCGCATTCGGCCTGATGCGCGCGAGCTTGAGCGCGAAAGGCCTGAAGCAGACCCGCGACATCATGAAGCTCAATGGCACGCTCGCCGAACTCACCGACAATTACGACGAATACAGCGAATGGTTTTACTGGATCACCATCATGGGCACGCCGTCGGCCACCGAGCCGTGGGGTTGGCAACTGGACGGTCACCACGCGATCATCAATTACTTCGTG
>JANXRI010000009.1 GCA_025353085.1 Betaproteobacteria bacterium | reverse complement strand
CATGGTGGTCAGGAACACCGACGTCAAAATCATGGATTTCGGCGCCGCCTTTCTGCGCCGCAGCGATATTACGAGTCTCATGAACGTCGGTTCGCCGGCGTACATGTCACCGGAACAGATTTCCGGCGCAACGCTCACGCACCAAAGCGACATGTTCTCGCTCGGCATCGTGTTGTATGAACTACTCACCGGCGCGCGCCCGTACCCGGCGGCCACGGTGCCCGCGATGCTCGAGCGCATCATGAACGACACGCCGATCGCACCCACGCTGGTACGCCCCGAATTGCCGAAAGCGCTCGACGGCGTGATCATGACGGCGCTCGCCAAGTCACCGGCAGCGCGTTTTGGCTCGTGGGCGGACATCGCGCTCGAACTCGTCAAGGTCGGCAAGCTCTCTGTCTATCAGCAAACGATCAGCGACAGTGAGCGCTTTGAATCGTTGCGCCGCGTCGAGATGCTGAACAAACTGGATGACGGGCAGATCTGGGAGCTCGTGCACGCAGGCAACTGGAAGCGGCTGCCCGCGCACAGCCCGATCATTCGCGAAAACGAGCCGGGAAACAGTTTGTTTTTTCTCGCCAAAGGACAGGCGAAAGCGATGAAGCAGGGCCGCCCGCTCAATCTCATCGGCGCGGGCGAATGCATCGGCGAGATGAGCTATATACGCGAAGGCATGCTCCGGCAGGCGACGGTCGAATCGCTGACCGAATCAGTCGTCGCCGAATTCGGCAGCGCCGAAATCGAGCGCATGAGCGAAGGCTGCCAGTTGCACTTTACGCGCGCGATCGTGCGCACACTGGTTGAACGCCTTGAACTCGCCAACACGCGGGTTGCGCAGACAATAAAATAAATAATTAATTTCGGGGGGGCTGCCGCATGTCCAGGATTATCGTTGCATCGTTGCGCCAACTACTCGCTGCGATTGCGATTAGCGCGCTGGCGGGCGCGGCGCCGTCGCACGCGCGCATCACCAAAATCGTGATCGACGAAAAAGTCTCGCCGGTGTTCTGCAGGGATGCTGACTGTGCGTCGTATGGCAGCGCCGGGCAGTACGAGCAGATCGCCGGCCGCGCGTTTGGCGAGCTCGAGCCGGGGCTACCGTTGAATTCGATTATTCAGGATATCGCGCTCGCCAAAGACGCCGACGGCAAGGTGCGCTACGTCACCACGTTCGTGATCACGAAGCCGGTCGACATGACCAAAGCGAGCGGCCTGCTGTGGCACGACGTGCCCAATCGCGGGCGCCCGGTCACCCTCGCGCCGATGGAGCGCGGGTTCGGCGATGTGGGCCTCGCGAGTGCGTGGCAGGGTGACAATGCAGGCATGAGCGCCGAACTCGGTACTGCAATACGGCCGGCGATGAATGCGAACGGCAATCACTGGCTACAAGTTCCCGTCGCGAAAAATGCCGACGGTTCTGAAGTGACCGGTCCAGTGCTCGGCCGCATCATCAACCGCTCGGGCCCGGGTGCACAGCCGCTGATTGTGCAAACGAATCCGGTGCCGTACATGCCCGCGAATATGGCCACCTCCAAGGCGCAGTTGGTCTCGCGCGATCATGAAACCATGGAAGGCGTAGTCACCGGCGAGACAGCCATTGCCGCGACGGATTGGAAATTTTGCGGGGGCGGCACGTTCGAGGCGCCGCTACCGCTCACGCAGTTGCCAGTGCAGATTTGTTTGAAGGGCGGGTTCAATCCCGCGAAGCTGTATCAGGTCGTCTACACGGCGAAAGACCCCTACATACTCGGCATTGGTTTCGCAGCATGGCGCGACGTCGCATCGTTCTTCAAGTATTCAAGCAAAGACGATGCAGGCACGGCGAACCCGCTCGCGAAATATGTGAAGCACAGCATCGCGCGCGGCCGTTCGCAGTCGGGAAATTATTTGCGCGGCTGGCTGCATCTCGGCTTCAACCAGGATGAAGCGAAGCGCCGCGTTCACGATGGCATGTGGCCGATCATTGCGGGTCGCCGCATCGCGCTCAACCTGCGATGGGCGCAACCGGACGGCGTGATGGAGTTGTATCAGCCCGGCAGTGAAGGGCCGCAGTGGTGGGCGCCGTATCCGGATGAAACGCGCGGGCTGCCGGCGCGCGGCATACTTGACCGCTGCGAAGCTACCAAAACCTGCCCGAAAATCATCGAGCATTTCGGCGCCGCTGAAATCTGGGGTTTGAAACTCGGCCCTGAATGGGTCGGAACCAAGCCAAAAGAAGATATCCCGCTGCCCGCCAACGTGCGCCGCTATTACATCGGCGGCACCGCGCATGGCGGCGGTCCCGGCGGTTTTGACACGAGTCTGCCAGGCGTTGCGCTGCCGACGAAGCCGGTCGACTGTCCCGGCAACAATTCCGGCGTCGGCGTGTTTCCCGCCAATCCGATGCCGCACGGCGAAGTAATCAATGCGTTGACTGTGCACTTTCGCAATTGGGTCATGCAGAATTCAGCGCCGCCCGACAGCCGATACCCGACGCTGCGCGCGGGCGAACTCGTCGCGGCGAACAAGACTGCAATGGGCTTTCCGAACATTCCGGGAATACGTGCGAGCGCACCGGAAGCAGGTTTCATTAATCCGGTACTTGACTACGATTGGGGCAGCGCATTCGACCCCAACGATGGCACGGGCGTGATGGCCAATGCAGTGCCGCCGATCAAGCGCGTGATCACAATGCTGGTGCCTAAGGTAAACAGCGATGGCAATGAAATCGGCGGCGTGCCGGTCGTGTTGCGCGACGCCCCGCTCGGCACCTACATGGGATGGAACATCACCGCTGGCGGCGCCATGCCGTTTCATAAAGACAAACTTTGTATGTACGCGGGCGGCATGATCCCCTTCGCGAAAACGAAATCCGAACGCGACGCCCGGAACGATCCACGGTTGTCGCTCGAAGAACGCTATGGCGACCATGCGGGTTATGTCGCAGCGGTGCGTAAAGCCGCGGCCAACTCGGTGGCGCAGAAGTTTTTACTGCCGAAGGACGCCGCCGCATTGATAGCCGCCGCCGGGGCAAGCGCCGTATTGAAATAATTTTTGTGACTATTCAGCCTGAGGCAGGCATAGGGGCGTGCCCCAAGAAGGTCAAGCGCAATACCTCGAACAAATTATGTCCTTGCTTGTGCATGGTATCGAGATAGGAGCGGATGATGCAGAAATTCTGCGCGCCGTTGA
>JANXRI010000006.1 GCA_025353085.1 Betaproteobacteria bacterium | reverse complement strand
TTATAACTTAGTCGCCAACACGGTGGGCAACGCCGGTCATGTCTGGCGTATCCTCTATCCAAGAACGGGCGCAGACCTTGGGACAGCGCGCCGCAGAAAAGGGCGTGCGGTTTCGCAAGCCCTTTTCCACGAATGCTGGTGATGGGTGCTATTGAATAACGGCTGGAAAGCCGCGTCAATGCTTGATCTACGCATTTTGCCACCGAAATATGCCCCCCAAACCGCCCCCGTCGGCGTTTGTTACTTCGGTTCAAGGGTTGATTGGGCAGGTACAGCAGCCGGTTTGAGCGGACCGCGTAGTAACTTCTACTTATTCCGGGCTGCCTACCCATCGGATATTGTGCCGCGGGTCGGTGATGAGGTCTATGTGTTGCCGGCCGAATCCGCAGCCAACCGTGCGCGGGATCGTCAATCAATTTGCGGTTTGCCCGAGCGTGGGTTGTCGTAGGACACCCCGTCCGAAACTGTGGCGCGGCGCTGTAGCGTCGCACACAGGCGACGAGTGGATTATCGGGAGTCCTTATTGTGCTCAAAAATCCGCTGTAGCCGCGCCGACCTGTCGGCTATGGTTTTTAATATACCTTCAACCAGGATCTTTTCCTCGTTCGAAAAATCTATCGATTTTTCTACATCCAAGGCTATGGACGGAAGACGTGAGGCCAATTCGAGGCAAACACTTGCTATGTACCGTTTGTTAACGCCTGCAGCGTCCGCGAGTTTCTCCCAGTGTCGTAACTGAATCCATTCCGGCCGGTTCTCGCCGCCGATCTTGAACGCAAGGTTGTGCGTCAGCCCTGGATATACTGCGGTGCATAGCAGATCGTAGAACGGAGCAAGCTCGACGCCGGCGGGAATCATCAGCAGCGACAGATTTTTGCCGTGCGCGTCGCTGTTCCCGATAAGATAATTAAAGACCGTCCAGGAAATTAGATTTTGCACATCCTTTGCCGGCTCGCGACAGTAATTCCGTAAGATGGCAAAGCAATCGTTGAGGCTTGGCCCACCCTCTTTTTCGTATTTTTTCGAGGAGGGGAGATTCAATGCCTGGCAAAAGTCGATCTGGTGCAGCCTCGTTAGTCGTTCGCCGACCTTGACGCGGTCGTATCGCTCAACCAGGTACACTGTCTCCGGTTGTCTATGAAGCGATGCCTTGGGAACAGGTAAGCCCGCTTTATCTGCAAGCGTCATGCAAAACATTTCATTTGCGGTGGTATTGGCGAAACCCGCAATGTTGGGCTTAAGGATATGGGAACTCGGCGCGTTCCCGCGCCCTAGAAAAAACGCGCCGTCCTTTAGCAGAACTGGAAGTTTTTGCTGCGCACCCGCCAGTGAAAGTCTGAGCTCGTCGTTGTCCGCCGTTATGAGTGGCCGCTTCTCAAGTGAGTGCAGCATTTCATTTAGCTGCTTGTCTGGAAGCGGATCGTAGTCGCCGGTCCCGGGCGGTGCGCTCTCGGCCAATAGCAGCGAAATTGCGCCCGCGCAATCGCCCCCGATTTCTTCCAGGAGACCAAAGGTATTTTTCTCCGACACCTGCTTGAGGTGCGCGATGGCGCTGCGAATCTCGCCTTCTGGCAATAGATTCTCGAAAAATGGCCGAACAACGTCGTCCCCGTACTCATCTGCGGAAGGCGGAAGCGGGATGGAAAGAGCCACGAGATTGGGCGATCGTAACCACGCGGGCGCATACTGAAAGGACAGTCGTCCTTTCTCGTCGCGAAGCGTCCCGGCCAACTCCGCATTAAAGTAGACGTTAAGGACGTTGGCCATCTTCGGTCCAGAAAGGCTTCTTAGGGCCAAGATATGCCGCAAGTCCAAGTCCGTTGAGCACTTGAAGGACCTTTCCGATATGGAGCGTCGCTTTGCCGTTCTCCAAATCAGAAAGAAAACGCACTCCCACCCCGCAGAGTTGCGCTGCCTGTGATTGCTTTAGCAGCATTCGCTTTCTGGCATCACGCACCGCATCGCCAACATCCTTGGCGGTGGAGATTTTCCCGATCGGGGTATTGATCGTCATTTTGCCGCTCAAAAGTCTATTTATTACCGATCGGTAATATTGTGCGTATGGGAGCGGTTTGTCAATCAAATATTCCCGATCGGGAATATGAACGCTCTCAGGTGAATGCTGTTGCATAAATATTCCCGATCGGGAAATTATTCGGAAGCCCGCGCCAGATGAGGAGCGTCGAGGTGGCACTTGGCGGTTGGTGGTATTCGCGAAACTTACGTGCGGTTTGACAGTTGGCTAATCATTGGATATCTTATAGATATCTAATTTAGGGGTTTCTACCATGCCAATCCGTACGCTCAGCAAACAAATCGCGTTTCGTTACCGTTCGAATGACAGCGCTACGGGTGTCACCCGTGAGACTGCGAAAAAATTGGCAGAACGATTAGGCGTCGACGAAACGCAGGCCATTCATCATGCGTTGCATGAACTGGCAGTCAAGTTGCTGCCGCAGTACGAGGCGGACGACGGTCCGCTGACAGCCGCCCAGGTTCGCCAGATCAAGAAACGTATTCCGCAAGGAGGCAAACGCTCTGTCCGCTCGAATTTGTTCGAGACGGAAACTGCGTGACCCAACAATGGTGGGGGGAGCCCACGGCCGGCGAAATTGTGTGGTGCCACTTTCCTGACCAAATTCTCCCGCGGCCGAAACCACGCCCTGCACTGATCATTGCCGCGTTCGACGACAACGCACCGCAGTTTGATGTTCGAGTGGCATACGGCACCAGCCAGCGCACGAGATCGTTACATCGCGTTGAGTTCGCCATCCTCCGGGATCGAAACGCTGTAGCCTACGCCGCAGCGGGCCTGAGCTACGACACCAAGTTCGATTTGAGGCAGGTGCTGGATCTGCCTTACACGTCCGAGTGGTTCTCAGTCCCTCCTGCTGCGCCGCATGGCCAAACACCAAAACTCGGGACCCTGCATCCATCACTGGTGCGCGCCGTCGAAGCAGCATTCCGCGCCGCAAAAGAGTGAAAATTGAGATCAATTTCGAAGCATACGAGTGATCAAACCTTTCGGCGTGCAGAATTCAATGATCTACTTCTATGACTGACCAAGAGGCCCTGACAAAATTACGGGCAGAAAACGCCAGACTCGCCGCATTGCTGGATGCCCAAGGGATTGAATGGCGTTTGCCGGTAGAGCCTGCAGCGGCCGATACCTCCGAGACAGAGTCCTCAAGGCTCAGTACAGACGAGAAAGTCGCGCTCTTTCGGCGACTTTTCCGTGGCCGTACCGACGTTTACCCGGTCCGCTGGGAGAGCAAATCAACTGGAAAATCTGGCTACGCACCGGCGTGCGCAAATGAATGGCGCGCCGGTGTTTGCGAAAAACCGCGTATCAAGTGTTCGGATTGCGACAAGCGTCTATTGATTCCCCTGTCAGATTCAGTAATCTACGACCACCTCGCAGGCAAACGCACGGTCGGCGTTTATCCCTTATTGGCTGATGATTCCTGCCACTTACTTGCTGTGGATTTCGACGAGGCGGAATGGAAAGAGGATGCGCGGGCTTTTGCCCTTTCATGTCAGGAACTGGGGGTGCCGGTCTCGCTCGAAATTTCCCGCTCCGGGAAAGGTGCACACGCATGGGTATTTTTCGCAAACAGCGTGTCTGCCCGTGACGCCCGGCGGCTTGGTACCGCCATCATCAGTCATGCCTGCGCCCGTACCCGACAACTAAACCTTGAATCATACGATCGACTTTTTCCAAATCAAGACACGATGCCAAAGGGTGGCTTTGGAAATCTGATCGCCCTGCCCTTGCAGAAAACGCCTCGCGAACATGGGTGCAGTGTTTTTGTGGACGGTGCCCTGCGCCGCTATCCTGACCAATGGGCTTACCTTGCATCTATTCAGCCGATGGCACCTCAAGACATCGAACCGGTCATTTTGTGCGCTACCGGCGGCACACATCCGCTGGACGTGACCTTCATCGATGAGGAGGATCTCAAGGAGCCATGGAAACGGGTGGCGACCAAGTCTAAAAAACTACCCGGGTTCATGCCAAAGGTACTTACGGTAACGATGTCCAATCTCATCTATTTTGAGAAGGCACAATTGCCGCAACCGCTGGCCAACCGACTGATTCGTCTCGCAGCCTTTCAGAACCCCGAATTTTATAAGGCTCAGGCAATGCGCTTCCCGGTGTGGGACAAGCCCCGGGTCATTGGATGCGCAGAAAATTTCCCAAA
>JANXRI010000439.1 GCA_025353085.1 Betaproteobacteria bacterium | reverse complement strand
CCCGAACCTTTGTACGGTACGTGCACCATCTTGATCCCGGTAAGACTTTGCAAGAGTTCCGGTGCGAGGTGCGTCGTGGTGCCGATGCCGCCCGAGCCGAAGCTGAACTTGCCGGGACTGCGCCGCGCGAGTTGAATTAATTCCTTCAGCGATTTCGCCGGAACCGACGGATGCACGAGCAGCACGTTCTGAATGACGGCAATTTGCGAAATGGGGGCCAAATCTTTGGCCGGATCATAATTAAGCTTGGCATATAACGACGGGCTGATCGCCACCAGCGGCGAACTCAACACGAGCGTATAGCCGTCCGGTGGCGCCTTGGCCGCGAGCTCGAGGCCGAGGTTCCC
Source organism: Betaproteobacteria bacterium (assembly GCA_025353085.1). Taxonomy (GTDB): domain Bacteria; phylum Pseudomonadota; class Gammaproteobacteria; order Burkholderiales; family SG8-41; genus PALSA-1004. The sequence continues at coordinate 2,551 of JANXRI010000439.1, read as the reverse complement.
GCCGGCGCCCGGCCGCGTGTCGGCGATGAACTGCTGGCCCGTCTGATCAGAGAGTTTCTGCGCGACCGCTCGCCCGAGGAGATCGGTCGGTCCACCCGGTGGGAATGGAAATATTACGCGCACTGTTTTCGTCGGATAGGCCTGGGCAAAAGCGTTTTGCGGATTGCCGGCTGATAACACAAATGCCAGCAACAACGTCATGCATGAAGCGCGCAACCATAAAGACATCGTCTCCTCCGGGGGTCGAACCGCTGAACCGCCTAAAATCTTTCGCCGGTCATAGCCGGCTCGGCGTGTCGCGTATTGTGGCATACCTGCGTGTGCGCTTCACCACCCGGCTCACCGGTGCAGCGAAACGACTGTGTTAACATTTTTTTCTTCGTCCGTTTCGTCGCACGCATTAATTACACGGGACAATCCGTGCCTGATTCGCGCACTCAGCATTCCGCATTCGTCATTTTGCTCGCGTCCCTGATGGGCGCGCCGGCATTCGCCCAAAACTATCCGGCTAAAACGGTGCGCGTGATCGTGCCCTACCCGCCCGGCGGCGGCAATGACATCATCGGGCGCGCGGTCGCCGATGAGCTGTCCCGGCGCACGGCGCAGCAATTCTTCGTCGACAACCGCCCGGGTGCGAGCACGATCATCGGCGCCGAGCTTGCAATCAAAGCACCACCTGACGGCTACACGTTGTTCGTGTCGAGTCAGACCACGCTCGCGATCGTGCCTAACCTCAAGACCAGGGTGCCGTATGACCCGACGCGCGACTTCGAACCCGTATCGCTGCTCGCGACGCAACCATATCTCGTCGTAACACATCCGTCATTGCCCGCGCAGAATGTCGTGCAACTGATTGCGCTCGCCAAGGCGCGTCCCGGAAAAATCGTTTACGCGTCTTCGGGGATCGGCACCGGCGGACATTTGTCCGGCGAGCTTTTCAAGATGATGACGCACACCGACATGTTGCATGTGCCGTATAAAGGCGGCTCGCAGGCAGCGACCGAGCTCGCAGGCGGGCATGTGTCCGTCATGTTCGCGACCATGAGTTCGGTGTATCAGCAGGCGATGAGCGGCCGGCTGCGGCCGCTCGCGATCACGTCCGCGAAGCGCTCACCGGCGGCGCCGCAAGTGCCGACGGTCGCCGAAAGCGGCGTGCCGGGCTACGAGACCGTGCAGTGGATCGCATTGTCGGCGCCGCGCGGCACGCCGAAGCCCGTGATCGACCGCCTGCATGCCGAACTCGCCGCCAGCGTTAAATCGCCGGAACTGCGCGAGCGTTTGTCGTCGCAGGGTTATGATCCTGAAGTATGCACGCCGCAGCAATTGGCTGATTACATCAAACTCGAATTCGCGCGCTTCGGCAAACTGATACGCGCAATCAATTTGAAGGACGAGTAAACGCGCATGCCGTCCTCTTCCGAGGTGCAATCGCGCTACCGGGAAACCCGATGACAATTCAAATTTGCATGGGCGGCTACGGTCCGCCGACCACCACGCATAGCCGTGCCATCAAGATGATCGGCGACCGTCTCATCGCGCAGTTCGGCAAGGAAGTCGACATCAAGTACGTGTGGAACGTGATGGACTTCGGCTACAAGGCCGAAGAAGTGCTGTGGATGAGCGAGCGCGGATTACTGACCGTCGCTTATCAGTCAACGAGTTATCTGACCGAGCGGGTGCCGGCGCTCGAGTTCGCCGATCTGCCCTTCTTATTCTCGAGTCTCGCCGAGGCACGCGCCACGATGGACGGCGCGCTCGGCGCATATCTGAGCCGGGAAATCGAAGCGCACGTGCCTGGTTATCGCATGCTCGGCTATTTTGAAAACGGCTACCGGCATATCTCGAACCGTCTGCGTCCCGTGCGATCACCCGCCGACTTGCGCGGCATGACGATACGCTCGCTGCCAAGCCGCATGCACAGCCGCACCTACGAAATACTCGGCGCGACACCGCTCATCATGGATTTGAAACCGGCGATTGCCGCGATCACCGCCGGCGAACTGGACGCGCAGGAAAACCCGCTCGCCAATACGGTTGACTACGGAGTCCACAAGTTTCACCGTCATCACACCCTGACCGGGCATAGTTATCTGTCGCGCGGCATCTACTGTAACCGTGCGGCATTCGAAAGCTGGCCCGTCGCGGTGCAGACGGCAATGCTGCAGGCGACTCGAGAAGCGGTGCTCGCCCAGCGCGAACTCGCGGTGCTCGAGGAAGAAGTTGCACGACGGGCCATCGTTGCGGCGGGCGGTGAAATCGTCGAATTGACGTCGTCCGGGCGCGCTGCGTTCGTGCAGGCAGTGAAACCGCTGCATGACGAAGCGCGCGGCCGTTTCGGCGAAGCATTCGCGTTGCTCGAAGCTGCGCGCGCAGCCAAGGTGCACTAAACTTTGAGTAATCTTTAAAAAACGTGACTATTCAGCGTGTAGCTATTGTACAAATTGTACGCAGTGTGTATGCTGTGATGCATGGAAGAACTGCCGGATCTTTCGCGCCTTACGCACGACCAGAAAGACGAACTGATCCGGATGCTGTTTCCGTTGATCGAGCA
>JANXRI010000432.1 GCA_025353085.1 Betaproteobacteria bacterium | reverse complement strand
CGCGAGTTCGAGGCCGCCGCCGAATGCATAACCGTTGATGATTGCCACTGACGCCATCGGCAGCTTATCGAGTTTGGCGAACATCGCCTGCCCCATCTCCGCGCCTTCTTTCTGCGCAACGAGCGAGCGGCCGGTCAATTCTTTGATGTCGGCACCCGCGCAAAACGCCTTCGTGCCGGCGCCCGTTATCAGCAGCGCTCGCGCATCAGTTTTAGCCACCTCATCGAATACACGGCCGAGTTCCGCGATAAGCGCAAACGACAACGCATTCAACGCGTCCGGACGATTTAACGTAATGAGCGCGAATTCGTCGATCCGGGTCAGTTCGATTGCCATGTGATTCAAAACCTTCAGCCACAGAGGACACAGAGGAAAAACAAGTCTGTATTCTAAAGCCCTGTGTCCTCTGTGTCCTCTGTGGCAAGTTTAAGCTTTTCGCTTTTCCGGACTGATCCACCGCACCGCCGCCGGCTGGATTTTGCCGGCCTTCGCCATTTCGACCAGCTCGCGCTTCAATATCTTGCCGCTCGCCGTCTGCGGAAACGCGTCCATGCTAATAAAATATTCGGGCATGTCGTACTTCGATAAGCCATGCTCACCGAGATGGTCGAGCATTTGCGCACCGTCGAGCCGAACACCATCGCGCACGATAATTGCGAGGCACACCCGCTCGCCAAGGCGCTCGTCCGTAATCGGGAACGCCGCCGCCTTGAGCACCGCCGGGTGTTTGACGGTGAGATTTTCGATATGCGCGGGATAGATGTTGTGTCCGCCGCGAATGATCAGATCTTTTTTACGGCCAACGATTTGCAGATTGCCTTTTGCATCGAAACGTCCAAGGTCGCCGCTTAAAAACCAGCCGCTTGCATTGAACGAGTTTTCAGTCGCGCTCTGATTGTTAAAATAGCCGAGCGTCAGCAGACCGCCGCGCGTGCCGATTTCACCAAGTTCGCCGGGTTGCGCCTCGATGTCCGGATTCTCCTGGTCCCACAGCCGCGTTTCATATCCATGACACGCGCGGCCACAGGTCGAGGTGATTACTTCCACGTCGTCACCGGGCAGCGTGTATTGATGCGAGCCGTTCTCTGTCATGCCATAAATGTTCTGGGGCTTGATACCCATCTCGAGAAACGAGCGTGCAGTCTGCGGCGGAATGATCGAACCCGCCATGTAAAAGATGCTGACATTGCCGAGCTTCTGCAGGCCGCGCTGCTTCATGTCCGCGAGGATGTCCATCGCATGCGTCGGCACGCCCATTACGTACGTCGCGCCGGTCTCGACGATCCAGTCGAGCGGCGTCATGCCGGGCTTCACATCGTTGACCACGACTTCACAACCGGCGACCAAACTCTGCTCGATGGCGACTGTGCCGATGTGATGCGACAGCGGGCTATGACTGAACAGAATAGTTTTGTCGTCATGCTGCCAGTCCTTAACCATTGCGCGCCCGTTGGCGAGCAAGGTGTTGTCGGAGTGCAGCACGCCTTTCGGCAGGCCGGTGGTGCCCGAGGTAAACGCGAGGTACACAATCTTGTCCGGATTTGAGTCAGCTTCCGGCAGCGCACCGGGTGCAGAGCCTGGCGCGGGAAACTTCGAATACGGCGTCGGCTCTGTCGGATCGACGTCTTGCAGCGGCAGACGATATACCCGCTTCATCGCCGGCAATGCGCCGGCTGCGGCGAAGACGTCGACACGATCGGCATCGGCGCCGTAAACGGGCTGTGCAAACAACACCGCCGTCTGGATGCGGTCGAGCAACTGTACGATTTCGCCAACGGTGTAATTTTGATGCAGCGAGGGATTGCACACGTAGCCGTTGCGCGAACACGCGAGGAAAACGACTACGGCTTCGACGCGATTCGGCAACCAGACCGACACCCGCTGCCCGCGCTTCAAACCCGCGGCGTGGAGTTCCGCGGCCAGGGCATCGACCCATAGCGCCAATTCCGCCCACGTAATTCGCCGCCGGCTGTCGCGCACGGCGTACGCCTGCGGACGCACGCGTGCATGCTCAAGCAGCAGCGTATACAAAGTATCGGTGCGCCACACGCCTTGCGCGTAATAGTCGCGCGCGGTTTGCGGGTCGTGCAGTGTAAGGATGCGACTCACTTAAGACTCAAAAAACATTAGGTACAGAGAACACAGAGGACACAAAGGACACAGAGATTGAAAGAGCAAAAGCCTTGGATTTTCCTTTTTTGCACTTCTCTGTGGTCTCTGTGGCAAAGCATTTGACTTGGTCTTAGTGCCCGAACTTGTCAGTATCCGGTTTGCGCTTTTCGCGAAACGACGCGCCGAGTTCTTTCGACTCATCGGTGTCGAGATAAAGCCGCAGCAGCAGGTCGTGCGAAATACGGCCGAGGCCGCCGACGCCGCCGTGGCGCGCGGTAAACGCGGCCTTCAATGAAGCCAGCGCAAATGCGCCGCGCTCGGAAATCGCGAGCGCCATCTTGCGCGTCTCTTCGATCAACCGGTCGTCGGGCACGACCTTGTTAATGAGGCCGATGTCGAGCGCTTCTCGCGCCGTGAATTTCGGATTGGCGAACCACATCTCTTTCGCCTTTTTCTTGCCGACGAGATCTTCGAGATACCACGTGCCGTAGCCCGCGTCGAAACTGCCCATCATCGGTCCGACCTGGCGGAAGGTCGCGCTCTCTTTGGCAATCGTGATGTCGCACATCACCTGCAGCACCTGGCCGCCGCCGACCGCAAAACCGTTGACCGCCGCGATCACCGGTTTCTGCAGGCGATCGATGCTCTCGTAAATCTCGAGGGTCGGCAGCATACCCGCGTACAGCGTGCTGTCTTCGAG
>JANXRI010000413.1 GCA_025353085.1 Betaproteobacteria bacterium | reverse complement strand
GGATCTCGACGCCGATTTTGTCGCGCGTATGCGCAATTTTCGCTGCGAGTCGGCAACGTTTCGGATGAACGTCGCGCTCAGCGGGTTGCCGGACTTCACGTCGCTGCCCGGATGCGCGGTGCAGGCGCACCATCAATCGGGCATCATCATGGCGCCGTCGCTCGCGTACATGGAACGCGCTTACTTCGATGCGCGCACGCTCGGCTGGTCGCGGGCGCCGGTGGTTGAAATGCTGATCCCGAGCACGGTTGATGCATCGCTTGCCCCGCCCGGCCAGCACGTCGCAAGCCTCTTCTGCCAGCATTTCAGCTATGCGCTGCCCGGTGGCAAGAGCTGGGATGATTGCCGTGAAGTCGCTGCGGACCTCGTGATCGACATCGTCAATGATCACGCGCCCAATTTCAAAGCAAGCGTGCTCGGCCGGAAAATTTTGTCCCCGCTCGACCTCGAGCGCGACTTCGGCCTGGTCGGCGGCGATATTTTCCACGGCGCGTTGACGCTCGATCAACTATATAGCGCGCGCCCGGTGCTGGGCCATGCCGCTTACCGTGGTCCGCTCGCGCGCTTGTATATGTGCGGTGCGGGCACCCATCCGGGCGGCGGTGTGTCGGGAGTGCCCGGCATGAACGCGGCGCGCGAAATCGCGCGCGACTGGCGCGCCGGCAGGCTCGCCCGATGAGTTCGCGGGTGGCGCCTTCCGCGATCCGTTTGACCTCGATCATGTGCATCGCCGAGTGTTCAGCATGACTGGCACCGCTGGTCTTCGGTATGGTGCTGAATCTCGCCGGCGGCAACCGCGATGAGCTTGCGTGGGGTTTTGCCTTTGCGAGCATCGGCGTGTTCGGCGTGTGCGCGCCGCTCGCCCGCTGGCTTTACTTGCGCCGTTAGCTCATTTGCCGCGGTAATACTGAGGCCAGCGTTCTTTGACCTCCGCCTTCGTCTCGTCATACATGTGGCAGGCGCCGAGCTGATACGGTTTCCTGGTAAGCGGCTTGCCCGCGTTGTGCTGTTCGCGCGCTTTGCCGGTGGCCTGAAAAGCGGTCGTGCCGAGCGGGCCGAGCAATTCGACGAGATGCGTGCAGCCTTTGATGCCGCCGAGAATTTCGAGCGTTTTCTTGCGCCAGCCGGCGCCTATCGTGACGCCTTTTAAGGCTCTGAAATTGGGCGTGATGTCGCCGCACGGCGAGTACGGCCCGGCGTCGGTCACCGCTTCGGCATCATGGATCGTCATGTCGAGATCGATGGTGAGCCGCAGCCACATGTTGTGCACCGGCTCGCCCGGCTGGCGTGCGCGCCCGGTGTCGCGCGCGGACGTCGGATACGTTTTGGTATCGACCAGATGGCCTTCGATATCCCACAGGCCGTCTTCGCGCTGGTAGCCGCGGCATTCGATCGCGCGGTTGTGCATAAGCTGGCGGGGGGCGGGGGCAGACAACGGCATGGCGTCAATACTCCTATGGATGCAGCGGCAGAGGATGCGGAAAAGGTTCACACGCGTGGCGCTGCTTAAGCTCGCTCAACAGCGCGAGTTTGTGCTCGCGCGAATAGCTTGCCCACTTCGAAATTTCGTCGAGCGTGCGATAACAGCCGCGGCAGATATCGCGCACTTCATCGACCACGCAAATCCTGACGCACGGCGACGGCACGTCATCGTCGATCATGCGGCTTTCGTTTTGGCCGAGATAGCGCGCGCCACGCGTGACAGCGTCGGGCGGCTGAGCGCGGCGCAAATGAATTCGCCGGCGGCTATCAGCTTGCCCATGTCGACGCCGGTTTCAATGCCCAGTCCGTCGAGCATATACAGCACGTCTTCGCTTGCGACATTGCCGGTTGCACCTTTCGCGTACGGGCAGCCGCCGAGCCCGGCGACTGAGCTGTCGAAAGAAGCGACGCCGCATTCGAGCGCGGCGAGCATGTTGGCCAGTGCCTGCCCGTAAGTATCGTGGAAATGACCGGCGAGCTTGTCGACCGGCACGTATTTCGCAACGTCCTCGATCGCGGCGCGCGCCTGGCCCGGCGTGCCGGTGCCGATGGTGTCGCAAATGGTGACCTCGTAGCAGCCCATTGCGTACAGCTCGCGCGCGACGCGCGTAACCTGCGCGGGTTTCACTTCGCCTTCATACGGGCAGCCGAGGCATACCGAAAGATCGCCGCGCACCCTCAAGCCGCGCGCAATCGCTTCCGCGCAAACTTCCGAGAAGCGCGCGAGCCCCTCGTCTATCGTGCAATTGGTGTTGCGCTTGGAGAACGCTTCGGTCGCTGCGCCGAACACGAC
>JANXRI010000412.1 GCA_025353085.1 Betaproteobacteria bacterium | reverse complement strand
CGTCGTCGAACGTCTTGACCGGCAGCACCGCGGTAATTTTCTCGTGCTCCAGCAGCGGCACCAGATTGACGATGGGTTTGCCACGGCTGTTGCGGCCGCCCTGCGGCACGCTGTAAACCTTCAGCCAGTAAACACGGCCGCGGTTTGAGAAACACAGGATGTAATCGTGTGTATTCGCGATGAACAGCTTTTCGACGAAATCGTTTTCCTTGGTGGCCGTCGCCTGCTTGCCTCTGCCGCCGCGCTTCTGCGCGCGATAGTCGGCGACCGGTTGCGATTTCATGTAGCCGCCATGCGACAACGTGACCACCACCTCCTCCGGCGCGATCAGGTCTTCCATCGAAAGGTCTTGGGTATTTTCGACGATCTCACTGCGGCGCTCGTCGCCGTACTGCTTCTTCATGTCGTCGAGTTCGCCGCTGATGATGGCGGTGATCCGCTCCGGCCTCGCGAGTATGTCGAGCAGGTCGACAATCTTGTCCATCACTTCTTTGTACTCGGCGACGATCTTGTCCTGCTCGAGTCCGGTCAGTCGCTGCAACTGCATTTCGAGGATGCGCTGCGTTTGCGCTTCCGACAGCCGGTAGCCGTCTTGCTGAAAACCAAATTCAGGCGGCAATCCCGCTGGCCGCGCCGACATGGGCTCGACACGCGACAACATTCCTTCGACCAGCGTGGAACGCCACAAGCGTGCCATCAACTGCTCTTTCGCTTCGGCCGGCGTTTTCGCCGCCTTGATGAGCGCAATCACTTCGTCGACGTTCGACAGCGCGACCGCCAGACCTTCGAGGATGTGGCCGCGTTCGCGCGCCTTTTTCAATTCGAAGATCGTGCGCCGCGTGACGACTTCGCGCCGGTGGCGCAGGAATGCATCAAGCATCTGGCGCAGATTCAGCAGGCGCGGCTGGCCGTCGACCAGCGCCACCATGTTGACGCCGAAGCTGTCCTGCATCTGCGTTTCTTTATAGAGGTTATTGAGAATCACCTCGGCCACCTCGCCGCGTTTCAGTTCGATCACCGCGCGCATGCCCGACTTGTCGGATTCATCGCGGATTTCCGCAATCCCTTCGAGTCGCTTATCGCGCACCAGCTCGCCGACTTTGATCAGCAAGTTGGCTTTATTGACCTGGTACGGCAGTTCGTCGATGACGATCGCCTGGCGATTGCCCTTCTCCATGTTCTCGATGAGGGCGCGAGCGCGTATCACGACACGGCCACGCCCTGTGCGCAGCGCATCTTTGACGCCCGAGGTGCCGTAAATAATGCCGCGCGTGGGAAAGTCGGGCGCAGGCACGATCTTTATCAGATCTTCTATACCGACTGCGGGATCCTTCAGCAGGGCCTGACAGGCGTCGACGACCTCGTTCAAATTGTGTGGCGGAATATTCGTTGCCATGCCGACCGCGATACCCGACGAGCCGTTAATCAGCAGGTTCGGAATTTTCGACGGCATGATCAGCGGTTCGTGTTCGGAGCCGTCATAGTTGGGACCGAAATCGACAGTTTCCTTGTCAAGGTCGCCAAGCAGTTCGCTCGCGATGCGCGCCATGCGAATCTCGGTGTAGCGCATGGCCGCCGCATTGTCGCCGTCAACCGAGCCGAAGTTGCCCTGGCCGTCGATCAGTGGATAGCGCAGCGAAAAATCCTGCGCCATGCGCACAATTGTGTCGTATACGGCAGTATCGCCATGCGGGTGATACTTACCGATTACGTCGCCGACGATTCGTGCCGACTTTTTATATGCGCGGTTCCAGTCGTTCGAGAGTTCGTGCATCGCAAACAGCACGCGCCGGTGCACCGGCTTCAATCCGTCTCTTACGTCTGGTAGCGCGCGGCCCACGATAACGCTCATCGCGTAGTCGAGATACGAGCGCCGCATTTCTTCTTCGAGGCTTACTGGAATTGTTTCTTTGGCGAATTGGTCCATGCAAACTCAGGTGAGGAAACCGCAAAAAAACGGCGTCGGATGCCGCTGCATAAAGCCCGCGATTCTAACACGCGCGCACCATGCGGGTCACCGTTATTGTGTCTGCCGGCGCGATTGCACGCGCTCGTATGAACACCTGTGTCATGCTTGGAAAATGACGTGTGAATATGTTATTATTTGCAGGCATTTACCAGAAAGTAAAAACAAACGCGGCGACCATTGCAAACACACGATCGCAATGCTCTGGACACGCCCACAACGATATGCATAAGCAGCCACGATGAACCGCGAATGCAACTGCGAAATAAAGGGGTGCAGTAATATGAACTCGACATTGAAATCAGCGCTAATCGTTGTGAGCGGCATCGCCATGATGTTGCCGGCGTTGACCGTCGCACAGGTCAACAGCAAGAATCAAGGCTATCTTGTCGACCAGGATTTCAAAGTCGTCACCGCCGTGGGCGGCACGGTGTGCGTGCGCACGAGCGACTGGACGCCTGCGCGCGCAGCGGCGGCGGGAGCAGGTGCGTTTTGCGATCGCGACCTCGTGCCCCAAAAGACCGCAGCCATCACGCCACCAGCGCCCGTTGCCGCACCGGCGCCGAAAACAACGCCGCCGACCGAACCAAAGCCAGCGCCACAAAAATTGTTGCCGCAAAAAATCAATTTCTCGGCAGACGCCTTATTTGATTTTGACAAGTCAAACCTCAGGCCCGCGGGTAAGGCCATGCTCGACGATCTCACGCGTGTGCTGCAGGGAGCGACTTACGAGGTCATTCTGGCAATCGGTCATGCGGACCGTATAGGCAGCCACCCATATAACCGGAAGCTTTCAGTGCGCCGGGCCGAAACAGTCAAGAAATACCTGGTCGACAAGGGGATTGCGCAAAATCGCGTATACGCGGAAGGCAAAGGAGAAACTCAGCCACTGACCAAGCCAGCTGATTGCCGGATGAAGAATCGCAAAGCGCTGATTAGCTGCCTTCAGCCCGACCGCCGGGTCGACGTTGAGGTAAGCGGCACAAAATGATCGAAAAGAGATTTTGTCCGACAACATTTTGTGTTGTATCGGCGCAACTAAGCCGGTGCAATTCTGGTATGATTAGGGCATAATTTGCCTAATCGGGCAGCCTGTGATATTAGTTACGGGTGTTGTTGATTCAGCAGGTTAAGTTTGATTGTTGACCGGGTAACCAAGGTTCGTTTTAACTGTTGTAGCTCAGGAGGAACAAAAATCATGAATTCAGCTTTACGTAATGCCCTTGCAGGGCTCGCCATAGCAGCAGCGTGCATGCCTGCTGCGCAGGCGCAAGTTAATAGCAAGAACCAAGGGTATCTGGTGACAGGACCAAATTTCGACGTCGTGACGGCAGTAGGCGGCACGGTGTGCGTACGTACCAGCGACTGGACCCCCGCACGTGCTGCCGCAGCGGCCGCGTGTAAACAGTGCACGCCCGATCTCTGCCCCGCTCCGCCACCCGCACCGGTGGCGAAGCCCGAAGCAAAACCCGAGGCAAAACCGGCGGCCAAGCCGGCACCGAAACCGGAACCCCGTAATGTCGAACTCAAGATCGAGTTGCAAGGCATCCCGTTCAACAAGACCGAGATGACCGCTGACAACCGTAAAGAGCTTGATGAGTTCCTCAACAAAGAAGTTAAGCCTTTGACGACTGTTGGTGCAGTAATTATCACCGGCCACACGGATCGCATCGGCAGTGAGAAATACAACAAAAAGCTGTCGGAAAAACGCGCGCTTGGCGTTAAGGACTACGTGGTGAGCAAAGGAATCGACCAGAAGCTGATTTTCTGGGAAGGCAAAGGCCCGAAACAGCCAATCCCGGTCACCAAGTTCTGCGACAACAAGATGAAGCGTAAGCAACTGATCGAGTGTCTTGCCCCGAACCGCCGCGTTACGGTCGAAGTGGTTGGCACGATCATGCCGCCGGCGAAACCGGAAGCAAAGCCGAAACCTTAAGCAAATCACTGCTCTTAAAAAGCCCTGCTTCGGCAGGGCTTTTTTTTGTATGCTAGGCACATGAGCACACCGTTAGCGGTTGACACAGTCATCGAGGCACGCTGGATTATTCCGGTAGAGCCGGCGCGCCAAATACTCAGCGACCACTCAATCGTTGTTGTCGACGACCGCATCGAAGCGATCCTGCCAACGCCACGCGCGCGCGCGGAATACCAACCACGCCAGCGCTTTGAACTCTCCGCCCATGTGCTGATTCCGGGGTTGATCAATCTCCACACGCACGCCGCAATGTCGCTAATGCGCGGACTGGCCGATGACCTGGCGCTGATGGACTGGTTGAATGACCATATATGGCCGGCCGAAATGCGGCATGTATCCGACCAGTTCGTATTTGACGGCACGCGGCTTGCATGTGCAGAAATGTTGCGCGGGGGCGTGACGTGCTTCAATGACATGTATTTTTTTCCACAAGCCACGGCTCGTGCGGTAAGCGCGTGCGGGATGCGTGCCGCCCTGGGAATGATCGTCACCGAATTTCCTTCTCCCTACGCATCCGACGCACAAGACTATTTAACCAAAGGACTCCTGCTTCGCGATCAAGTGCGCAATGATTCTTTGCTGAGCTTTTGCCTGGCGCCCCACGCGCCCTATACGGTCAGCGATCAAAGCTTGCGTCAGGTTGCAACATTTGCGAGCGAGCTCGACCTACCAGTGCACATGCACGTGCATGAGACTACCGGGGAAATCGAACAAAGTCTGAAGACCTACGGTGTGCGCCCGGTCCGTAGGCTGGCCGACCTGGGTTTACTCGGCCCCAATCTAATTGCGGTGCATGCGGTCCACCTTAACGCGCAGGAAATCGAGCTATTCGCGCAACATGGCTGCCACGTGGCGCACTGCGCCACGTCAAACCTGAAGCTAGCGAGTGGCGCCGCTCCGGTGGGTGCGTTGCAGCAAGCGGGCGTCAACGTCGGCTTGGGGACAGATAGTGCGTCAAGCAACAACCGGCTCGATCTGTTGGCTGAAATGCGGCTCGCCGCGCTGCTCGCTAAAGGCACCAGCCAAGACCCGACTGCTGTGCCAGCATGGCAGGCGATTGAAATGGCAACGCTATGCGGCGCACGCGCACTCGGACTGGAGGGTCAGATCGGCTCACTTACGGCGGGCAAATGCGCCGACATTACGGCCGTACGGTTGGATGAAATCGAATCGTTACCCTGTTACGACCCCCATTCCCATCTTGTCTATGTGATCGGGCGTGAAAACGTGAGCCACGTCTGGGTCAATGGCAAGCTTCTGCTTGACGATCGCCGTTTAACCACACTTGACTCGCATGAAATCGTTGCCAAGGCTGCATACTGGCAAGACCGAATAGGTGCACCGTGACCGTTAACGTAGATCCAGCCGAAATTATCAAATTCAGCGAACTCGCGCACCGCTGGTGGGATCCGGCCAGCGACTTCAAGCCGCTGCACGATATAAATCCGCTGCGTCTTGGCTACCTCGACCGAACCGCCGGGCTGCAAGGCAAAACCGTCCTCGATGTCGGGTGCGGAGGCGGCATACTTGCTGAAAGCATGGCGCACCTCGGCGCGCACGTCACCGGCATCGACCTCTCGGGGCAGGCACTCAAAGTCGCGCAGTTACACAGCCTCGAAAGTGGCATTGCGCCTGAATACCAGTACGCATCGGCCGAGGATTTCGCGCGCGAGCGTCCGCGGCAATTCGACGTAGTGACTTGCATGGAGCTGCTTGAACATGTGCCTGATCCTGCGAGCACTGTGCGGGCGTGCGCCACTCTCGCCAAACCCGGCGGTCATGTTTTTTTCTCAACGATCAATCGCAATTTGAAATCTTATCTATTTGCCGTAATCGGCGCGGAATACATACTGCGCATGTTGCCGCGCGGTACGCATCGGTATGACAAATTTGTCAAGCCATCCGAGCTGAGCGCTTTTTGCCGGCTAGCTGACCTGGAGGTGCGCGCCGTCATCGGGATGACTTATAACCCGCTGACCGCTCAATACGCGTTGGGCACCGATACCGACGTCAACTACATTCTGCATTGCACCCTTTGATGGAGTCCGACACGCAACGAGAAGCAACTCAAGCAGTCTTGTTCGATCTTGATGGGACGCTCGCCGACACGGCGCCAGACCTTGCATACGCTCTCAACTGCATGCGCGTATCTCGCCGACTTCCAGCGTTGCCCGTGAGCGCTACGCGGGCCTATACCTCGATGGGCGCGCGCGGGTTGCTTGGTGTGGGCCTCGGCGTGACGCCTGAGAATTTAGGTTACGAAGCGATGCGCGAAGAATTCCTGTCCATTTATGCCGATAATTTATGCCGCGAATCGTGCCTGTTCCCCGGGATGGCGGAATTACTCGACGAACTCGAGCGGCGCGGCTTGCGCTGGGGCGTCGTAACCAATAAGGCGGAACGCTATACGCATCCGCTGCTCGAGCAACTCGGCGTGCATGAGCGCGCTGCCTGTGTGATCGGCGGCGACACTACCGCTCATACCAAACCACACCCTGCTCCGCTTTTTGCGGCGGCCGAACGTATGGGCATGCGCGCCCGCCAATGCGTTTACGTAGGAGACGACCGCCGTGACGTCGAGGCTGGTCATGCCGCCGGCATGAAAACGATTGTCGCCATGTTCGGCTACCTTCACGGTAATGATCCTGAAAACTGGGCGGCCGACGCCATGATCGAAACGCCCGCCGACCTGCTTCAGCATTTGTAAGCCCGACTCCGCGTGCGCGCCGCAGCTTGAAATTAGAGCGGTTAGCCACATATGCGATAATGCGTTTGCCGGGTCAGTGGAAAAAATCTGTTTTACGTTTTTTCACCTCAAGATTTCGATTTCGGGGGCGACTTGGCTTCGACGTGGGTTG
>JANXRI010000392.1 GCA_025353085.1 Betaproteobacteria bacterium | reverse complement strand
GACCTTGTCCTTGGTGACATTGAGCTTGGGCGCGTCGAATTTCACGTTGAGATCGCCGCCGCCCTCCGGCTTGCCGGTTGCCGCGATCGCCAGTTTCGAGATTAGGAATTCTTTGGTCGCGAGCTTTGCGTCGACGTCGCCCTTTGCGCTGGCCGCGAGATTGCTGATGCCGGCTGCGGTCCCCTTTGCGCTGAAATCGAGCCCTTCAAGCGCGTAGTGCTGCTTCTCCGGGTCGAACGTGAGAGTGGTCTTCAACGCGGTTTCGAGATTCAGCTTGGGCTTGTCGCTTTGCGCGGTAAACGAAAGATCGATTTTGCTCGGCACGCCAGTGGCGACACGCCCGGTTTTGAGATTCAGTTTCGACAACACGTATTTCGCGCCCGTTTGATGGTCGACATACGTAATGGTGGCGTTTTCGAACTTCACGTGGGCGATGTCAATCCTGACCGGCGGTCCTTCGCTTTTCGCCGCTGGCGCGGCCTTGTCACCGCCCGTCAGGTCGTCGAGGCTGAACTTGCCGTCCTTGCCGCGAATCAGGTTCGCGCGCAGGTTCTTGATCTCGATCGTGTCGACCACCAGCTCTTTCGACAGCAGCGGCATCAGCTTCAGCGAGACGCGGAAATCCTCGACCCCGGCAAACTCCTGGTCGCTGCCGTACTCTGACAGCGACGCCTTGCCGAGCATGGCGCCTATGTTCGGAAAGAAAGACAGCTTGATGTCGCCATCGAGCTTTAGCGTGCGCTTGGTCTTTTCCTTGACCGCCTGCACGATTTGCGCCTTGTACTGATTGGGGTCGAAAGTCGCCGCTACGTACGCGCCAATTGCGACTACGATGACGAGAATGCCCGCCAGCGGCAAGACGACGAACTTGAGAATTTTATTCATGGCGTATGACCCCGGGTTTGTTTGGAGCGGGTGAAGGGAATCGAACCCTCGTATGCAGCTTGGGAAGCTGCCGTTCTACCATTGAACTACACCCGCGAACGGAGGGGATCTTACGCTAGTTAGAGATTCCGCCTCAAACTGGCTTAGTAAAACAGCTAGATGGTGGAGAGCAGTGACTTTACTGAGGAACGCTGAAACGTCGTCGCGTCCGCTCATGCGCCGGCGCGTGCCAGCGGCCTTTATTCTGACTGGCCCAGCCGCGCTTGCTGGATGAGCGCGTAGCTGCCCTTCATCTGCCCATAATGCTTTGCCACCGCGGCGACGTCCGCCGCGATGGTATAGCCGCTTTGCTGGAGCCATTGCCGGATGCAATGATGCGTGTGCTTTTTTGGATCGAGCATGTCGTGCTGGTAACACATGAACTCCGCCCCCACTGTGCGCTGGCCATAAATTACTTCGTGTGCTACGGCTTCGCCGTTGCAAATCACCGCCGACATGGTCGGATAAGCAAGGTTATGGTACGGCAGGTCCTTCAGCACGCCTACCTTGTCTATGATGTCGTTCACCACGTTCACGTCATCCGGCATTTCCGCCGGCAGTCGATCGCGGCATTTATCGAGCACGCCTGGCAAGTCGAAAGACGTGCGCCAGCGCCGCGGTTCGCTGTCCAGGTTGATAAAGACTTTTACTCGATGCGCCAGCTTAGCGCCCGGACTCGTTGGCGCGCCGCCGTCGAATACGTCCAGGTGCATGCCCTCCTCAATGGTCTCGGTCAACCGCCAGGTAATGTTGACATCCTGCAGGGAATAGTAGGACGGAAAGAGCATATGCAGACCGCGGCGCAACTGCCAATTGAAACTGGCGACCTGGGACTGCAGGTAAGACGCCCATTCCGTGCCCATTTCGAGCCCGCGAAACGGGTGGTCCTGCCGGTCGGTAAGTTTCGTGCCATCCCGGATGAAAACGGGCTCCTCGATGCCGTTATTCGTACCGATCTTCTTCCACGGCAGCGGAAACGCAAGCGTTTGGAATAGAGCGAGATCAAAATTGATCGGCATATGCGGTACGACGATCACGCCGCGGTTTTCGTAATGCTCCGCGAGCGCATTGCCGTACGCTCGGGCATAGTCACCGAAAGCTTCCTTGCGCTCGAGCACCAGGAAATGATCGGGAACCTTCGCGTTGAGCTCGATCATGCCGGAAGGGTCATGCTTTCGAGTTCGGA
>JANXRI010000416.1 GCA_025353085.1 Betaproteobacteria bacterium | reverse complement strand
TGCTCTTGCGTCAACACAAGTGCCGCTCGTTTGCTCTTTCCCGCCATGATCGCCTCCGTCAAGAGTTGCACAAAGATCATGGCCATTATAAACTATTGTGTAATTGTATTGATGGAACGAACTACTAGTTGCTGCGACAGGCGCTGCAACATGCCGGCGGTCGCGCCCCAGATGTAGCGTCCCTGATAAGGCATCGCCAGATAATCGCGTTCTCGCCCGTTAAATTGATACCGGCGGTATTGATGATTGGCCGGATCAACGAGAAAAGACAATGGCACCTCGAACGCCGATTCGACTTCAACCGGATCGAGCTTTAACGTGAACGGCGGCTCGATCCAGCCAATCACCGGGCTAATTCTAAAACCGGACGGCATATCGTAGTCGGGTAGCGAACCGAGAACCATCACATGCTTGCGCTCGAGTCCGATTTCCTCTTCGGCTTCGCGCAGCGCCGTCTCGATGCGGTCCTGGTCGCCGCCCTCGACGCGACCACCGGGAAAACTGATTTGACTCGGATGATCTTTCATATGCGCGGTGCGCTGGGTCAAGAGCACGTGGATGCCGTCCTCCCGCGGAATCAGCGGCACCAGCACGGCCGCGAGCATGACACGCGTACCGGCAGGCAACGCGACCACATGGGCATCACGAACGCCGGGCTGCACGGCTGGTTGGGCGAGGCGCGCAGAAATATCGTCGCGCGACCACCGCATGCAGCGAAGGGAGGGCACCATATCGCCCGCTGTCATACGCGATTAGTCCACATAGTTAAAGGTGTCACAACGTCACGAACGTTCGCACGGGCAATGTATGTGTGCCCGGCACACTTATCCTGAAAATACATTGGCTCGACCCCACCTGCACGCGAGCCGTCGTGGCGATCTAGATATTTCCGACCATTCGCTCTGGCTTCACCCACTCGTCAAACTGCTTTTCAGTAAGGTGGCCGAGCGCCACTGCGGACGCCCTCAGGGTGAGCCCTTTCTTGTGCGCGTTCTTGGCGATTTGCGCTGACTTGTCATAACCGATGTGGGGATTTAATGCGGTAACCAGCATCAGTGATTCGCGCATGAGCTGCTCGATACGCGCCTTGTTGGGTTCGATGCCGACCGCACACTGCTCGTTAAAATTGGTGCAGCCATGGGTGAGCAGCATTGCACTATGCATGAAATTCGTAATCACGAGCGGGCGGAACACATTCAGCTCGAAATTGCCCGACGCACCGCCGAGATTAATCGCGACATCGTTGCCGAACACCTGGCAGCAGACCATGGTCAGCGATTCAGACTGCGTCGGATTGACCTTGCCCGGCATGATCGAACTGCCCGGCTCGTTTTCCGGAATGCTGAGTTCACCGATGCCGCAACGCGGACCGCTCGCCAGCCAGCGCACGTCGTTGGCGATTTTCATTAATGACGCCGCGAGTGTTTTGAGCGCGCCGTGCGCGTGCACGACGCCGTCGCATGCAGCCAGCGCCTCGAATTTGTTGGGCGCCGTCACGAACGGCAGGCTGGTTGCTTTGGCGAGTTCAGCCGCCACCATCACTGCGAATTTTGGATGCGCATTGAGGCCCGTGCCCACCGCGGTGCCGCCGAGCGCGAGCTCGCACAAATGCGGCAAAGCCGCAGTCACGTGTTTCAAACCATGCTCGAGTTGAGCGACATAACCCGAGAACTCCTGGCCGAGCGTCAAGGGCGTTGCGTCCTGCAAATGGGTGCGCCCGATTTTGACGATCTTCGCGAACTGCTTCGATTTTTTATTGAGCGTATCGCGCAGGTGCCTGACCGCCGGTTTCAGCTCTTTTTCGAGCGCGCTTACCGCGGCGACATGCATTGCGGTCGGAAAAGTGTCGTTCGACGATTGTCCCAGGTTGACGTCGTCGTTCGGATGAACGAGGCGCTTTTCGCCGCGCACGCCGCCGAGGATTTCGGACGCGCGATTGGCCAGCACTTCGTTGACATTCATATTGGTCTGCGTGCCCGAGCCGGTCTGCCACACGACGAGCGGGAACTCGCCGTCGTGCTTGCCGGCGAGCGCCTCGTCAGCCGCTTTGACGATGGCCTGCCCTTTCTTTTTGTTGAGCAATCCAAGCGCCATGTTGACGACCGCGGACGCGCGCTTGACCATCACTTGCGCATGCACCACCGCCAGCGGCATGGTTTCACCGGGGAAGCGAAAATTAATGAGGCTGCGTTGCGTCTGCGCACCCCACAGGCGTTCTGCCGGCACTTCGATGTCGCCGAACGTATCGCGCTCAATCCTGAATTTCGCCATCACTGCTCCCGATTGTTCAATAAGAGTTGGCGCATGCGCGCGCCCGCGTCCGGTTGTTTAGAACGGCAGCGAGAGATTGCCGCGTTCGGCGCTGACATCGACCACGGTCAACGCGGTCATGTTGACGAGCCGGCGCACCGACGCGGTCGGCGTGACGATATGCACCGCTTTAGCCGCGCCGAGCAGAATCGGGCCGACGGTAATACCGTCACCCGCGGCCGTTTTGAGCAAGTTAAACCCGATGTTGGCGGCATCGAGCGTCGGCATGATCAGCAGATTGGCATCGCCTTTGAGGCGGGATGCCGGAAAGGCCTGGCGCCGCACACTAGCGGACAGTGCAGCGTCGCCGTGCATTTCACCCTCGACCTCAAGTTCGGGCGCGACTCTTTCGATCAAGCCGAGCGCGGCGCGCATTTTGCGCGCGCTCGGCGTATCGGCCGAGCCAAAACTCGAATGCGACAGCAGCGCGACTTTTGGCGTCATGCCGAAGCGCCGGATCTCTTCCGCTGCGAGCACAGTCATTTCAGCAATCTGCTCGGCAGTCGGATCGAAATTCACGTACGTGTCGCAAATGAAGACCGTGCGCTGCGGCAGCAAAAGCAGGTTCATCGCGTAATAATGGCTGACGCCGACACGCCGCCCGATGACCTGATCAATGTAGCGCAGGTGCAGTTCAAGTGCACCCAATACGCCGCACAGCATGCCGTCAGCGGCGCCGCGATGTATCGTCATGGCGCCGATCAGCGTATTGCGCCGGCGCATTTCGATCTTGGCGTACTCCTGCGACACGCCGCGCCGCGCGGTCAGCAGGTAATACTCCTCCCAGTATTCGCGGAAGCGCTCATCGTGGTCCGGATTGATGATCTCGAAATCAACTCCGGCTTTGATGCGCAGGCCGAAGCGCTCGATACGGCTCTTGATGACCTCGGGCCGCCCGACCAGGATGGGCGAGGCCAGCTTTTCGTCGATTACCACTTGCACCGCACGCAACACGCGCTCGTCTTCGCCTTCGGCGTAAACAATGCGGCGACGCTTCGCCTCTTTGGCCGCCGCGAACAGCGGCTTCATGATCATCCCCGAGTGATATACGAACTGCTGGAGCGAATCGCGATAGGCGTCGAAGTCCTTGATCGGCCGCGTCGCAACGCCGCTGTCCATCGCCGCCCTGGCCACGGCCGGCGCGACCTTTACGATCAGGCGCGGGTCGAACGGCCGCGGAATCAGGTAATCCGGACCAAAGCTCAGATTCTGCTCACCGTACGCCATCGCCACGATGTCTGATTGCTCGGCCTGAGCCAGTTCGGCGATCGCCTTGATTGCGGCGAGTTCCATTTCGGTGTTGATCGTGGTCGCGCCGACATCGAGCGCGCCGCGAAACACAAATGGAAAACACAACACGTTGTTGACCTGGTTCGGATAATCGGAGCGGCCGGTCGCCATCACCACATCGGGCTTCGCCTGTTTCGCGAGCGCAGGCAGGATCTCGGGCTCCGGATTCGCCAGCGCGAG
>JANXRI010000301.1 GCA_025353085.1 Betaproteobacteria bacterium | reverse complement strand
CACGCCGTGCAACTCCGAATCCGGCGCATGGAAACTCACGCTATGGCGCGTGAACACGTGACCGTCACCGGACACCAGCAACGCGCCGGCCGGCAAGCGCTCGCGCAGGGCCAATCCCTGGTGGCGATCCCTCACGACGTAAACCTGGTGGAGCCAATCCGCCAGCGCGCCGGCGGCTGCCGAATTCTTGCAGCGAACGTAACCGGACAAAGACTCGAGCCCGAATGGCGCAGGTGTCGCAGCGCTTGCGCCATCCGCCGTGTAAACGGTCATTCGGCCCGGCGGCAAATCGCCGAGCCACGGCGCGGCTTGCCCGAGGTCGCCCAAGCCAATCGCATTAAGGCGCTCGCGCAACACGGCCTCCAGTGCATCTTCCCAGCCGGCTTCGATTTCGATGTCCTGCCACAACCGGCGCGCCGAATTAAGATCGTGAGTGGCGAGCCAGCCTTGCATCGTCTCGCTGCGTGCAATACGGTCCTGCAACTGCGTGAGCGCGTCGATGCGTGCGGCCAGTGCATTCACCTGTTGCGCGGCCGCGTCCACGGCGGCGCCCTGCTCGCGTAAGGCCTGTTCCAAATGCGGGATCGACGCCTCCTCGGCGTCGAGCGACGCACGTTTGCCGCGCTGCTCGACTTCGAGCAACGTGAGCTCGTGGCGCAGGCGTTCCAGTTCATCGCTGGCAGGCGGCGTCAGCGTGGCCTGCTCTTCGCGCAGTCGCTGTTCTCTTTGCGCCAGGTGTGCGAGGTTCTTAAGCGCATGTTCGCTACGTGTTTGCGCCAGTTGCAGCGCCTGCAGATTGCCGGCGACCTGTTGCTGCAATAAATCGCGCGCCTCCTGGCTGGCGCGAAACTGCTGCTCCGCCACCGGCAACCGGGAAGCAGTGGCGTCGGCATCCGCCTTACAGGCTTGCGCTTGCACATCAGCGCGCGATGCTTCCTGCTGCCATTCGTCCCGGCTCGCATACTGCGCTTGCAATTGGCTGTCGCCCTGCTCGAGTTGATTCTGCAACGCCGCGAGTTGATTGCCGATGCGATGGCGATTCTCACGCACGTGCTGCAACTGTTGCTGCACGCGCGAAAATTCTGCGTTGGTCTCATAGAGGCTGCCTTGCGCCGCCTGCACGGCATCGCCTGACATGTGCTGGCGGTCGCGCAATTCTTCAATGCGGCGTTCGGCTTCGCGCAGACGCGCGGTCTCTGCTTCGAGCTCGACTCCAAGTTTTTCGATTTCCCGGGTGTAGCGCTCGCGCGCGCTGGTCGCTTCGCGCCGTTTCTGCAACCACAGCAGGTTCTGCGCCAGCCGCAGTTGCCCCTGCAAGCCGTGGTACTGGCGCGCCACTTCCGCCTGCCCGGTCAGATGCTCGAGCTGCTTGTCGAGTTCAAGGCGAATGTCTTCAACGCGCAGCAGATTCTCGCGTGTATCGCCGAGGCGCAACTCGGTTTCGCGACGGCGCTCGCGGTATTTCGACACGCCGGCCGCTTCTTCGAGGAACACCCGCAGCTCTTCGGGTTTTGCGTCGACGATGCGCGAGATCATCCCTTGCTCGATGATCGCGTAGGCGCGCGCGCCCAGGCCCGTGCCGAGGAAAATGTCGGCGACATCGCGTCGCCGCACGTTAAGATTGTTGATGTAGTACGCCGACTCGCTGTCGCGCTCAAGCACGCGCTTGACTGAAATTTCGGCGTAGCTCGACCATTGTCCTCCCGCGCGGCCAAGGCTATTGTCGAACACGAGCTCGACCACCGCGCGATTGACGGTTTGACGATTGCCCGAGCCATTGAACAATACGTCCTGCATGGTTTCGCCGCGCAGATGTTTAGCTGAGGATTCACCGAGCACCCAGCGCACGGCGTCGATAATATTGGATTTACCGCAGCCGTTCGGACCCACTACGGCGACTAGCTGGCCCGGCACCGGGATGCTGGTGGGATCGACGAACGATTTGAAGCCAGCGAGTTTGATTTCAGTGAGGCGCAATTTTTTTGTATGCCAGGTAAGGTTATAATTCGAGCCGGAATAGCGCGACATTTTAACTGAATTTTTTCATCTGCCCTAATGCCCAGCACCCCCGACAAGCGCCTCGCGACGTTTCCAAATCCGCAGCCGGGACGCGACTACCAGATTCACATGGAAATACCGGAGTTTACCTGCCTGTGTCCGCAAACCGGGCAACCTGACTTCGCAACGCTCTATCTCGATTACGTGCCCGACCGCAAATGCGTCGAACTGAAGAGCCTCAAACTGTATATCTGGTCGTATCGCAATGAAGGCGCATTTCACGAGGCGGTGACCAACCAGATTCTCGACGATCTCGCCAAAGCCACGCAACCGCGCTTCATGCAGTTGACGGCCAAATTTTACGTACGCGGCGGAATCTTCACTACAGTGGTCGCCACGACTCAAAAGAAAGGCTGGCGCGCGCCCGCCCCGTCAAACCTCGACGCTCTGCCGGGTTCGTCGAGTACACGCTAGCAGTCGTTTGATAATGTCGGCACCCGTTGTGTTGTTCTATCGAATTTCGCGCGGCAGACATAAAGCTCTAATACCGGATTTCAAGTGCGTCGCCAGGCGGCGCATGGCCGAGCCGGTCGGACAGCAAGCCAGCGGCGACGATCATTATTCCGCCGCACCATTCCTGCGCTTCAAGCACTTCATCAGCCAGTAGCCACGCCGAAATCGCCGTCACGACGAGTTCGAACAGGTAAATCACGATCGCGCGATTGGCGCTGATCTGCGTAAGGCCAAACTGTACCGCGACGTTTACGGCCAATATCACGAGCGTCAAAAGTATTAACAGCACGGCCGCATCACGCGGCGGCACCAGCGCTTGCACACCGGCCGATGTCCACAGAATGCAAATTGCGCCAATCACGAAGCCGCCGAAGAATACCGCCATGACTTTAAGTTCGATCGCAAGTTTGAGCGTCTTGCGAATCAAAACATTGGAGAACGCAAACATCGCGCCGGCGGACAGCGCGAGCCATTCAGCGGCCGTCCCGGGGACCGGCCAGCCGCGCTGCGGTTGCCACAGCATGACCGCGGCGCCAGCCAATGCGAACAACATCAGCGCATAACCTGTCGCCGACAGCCGCTCGCCGAGCAACCAGCGTGCAAACAGGATCGTCCATATCGGCGAGAGGTAAAACAATAGTACGACTCGCATCACGTCGCCATAGATAACAGCGATCGTAAAGCCGACATTCGCCCAGCCGGCGGTGAGTGCGATGGCAGCCAATAACCATGACAGATGCAAACGTGGCCGCAAAAATATAAGGCCGAGCAAGAAAGCGCCGGCGTAAGTCAGCGTCGTTGCAGCGGCGCCGCCGACGCCGGCATGGTCGAGCGCGCGATACGGGTACCAAATGAGTCCCCACACCGTCGCGCCGGTCAGTAGCGCCATCACCGGGATCATTTTTGTGAACTGCACTGCAACACCCCTATAATCCGAGTTGCCCTCTCCTGACTGCCGCGCATGAACGCCGCCTTCGAGCAACTCCAGAGTTATCCGTTCCAAAAGCTTACCGCTCTCACGAGCGGAGTCACTCCCAATCCAAAATTAAAACCGATCAGCCTGCACATCGGTGAGCCAAAACATCCGACCCCGGAATTTATCAAGCGTGCACTGACCGAAAACCTCGGTGGTCTTGCCAATTATCCGACCACGCTAGGGGCGCCGAGTTTGCGCATTGCCATCGGCGCCTGGTTGCAACGCCGTTACGGCTTGCGCCGAATCGATCCGGTCACTCAGATCATACCGGTCAACGGCAGCCGTGAAGCGCTGTTTGCGTTTGCGCAAACCGTGGTCGACCGTACACGCGATGCGCCTGTCGTGGTCGTGCCGAATCCGTTCTACCAGATCTACGAAGGCGCCGCGCTGCTTGCTGGCGCGAAACCCGAGTACTTAAATACCTTGGCCGCGGATCGGTTCACGCTCGATTTTGCGCAATTGCCGGACGACGTCTGGCAGCGTACCCAGCTCGTTTACGTGTGCTCGCCGGGCAATCCGACGGGACGCGTGATGACGTTGAATGAATGGCAGCGTCTGTTCGAGCTATCGGATCGATACGGCTTTGTGATCGCCGCCGATGAATGTTATTCGGAAATTTATTTTGACGAAGCACAGCCGCCGTTAGGCGCTTTGCAGGCCGCACAGCAATGCGGGCGCGCCGGGTATCCGCGCCTCGTCATGTTTTCCAGTTTGTCGAAGCGCTCGAATGTGCCGGGCATGCGCTCGGGATTCGTGGCCGGCGACGCTGAAATACTGAAAAAGTTTTTGCTCTATCGCACTTATCAGGGTTGCGCGATGAGCCCGCCCATCCATGCCGCCAGCACTGCCGCATGGCAGGATGAAGCGCATGTCGTCGAGAACCGCCGGCTATACCGTGAAAAATTCACGGCATTTACCCGAATATTGGGGGACGTCACCGAGATTGGCATGCCGGATGCCGCGTTTTACATCTGGCTCGATACGCTGGGCGACGATACTGTATTTACACGCGATTTATTGGCCACACAAAATGTGTCAGTGCTGCCCGGCAGCTACCTCGCGCGCGATGCGCGAGGCGTCAATCCGGGCGCGCAGTTTGTGCGCATTGCGCTGGTTGCGTCGACCGCTGAATGCACCGAGGCAGCGGGGCGCATTGCCGCGTTTTTACGCCAACACTAAATTCAAACGGAAAAACCATGGACGATCTAAAAAACATTATTGAACAGGCATGGGAGCAGCGCGCCGACCTCCACCCAGGCACGGCGCCGGCAAAGGTCGGTGCGGCAGTCAATGAAGTGGTGGCCGGGCTCGATGCCGGCACACTGCGGGTCGCCGAAAAAATCGGCGGTGCCTGGGTCGTCCACCAGTGGCTGAAAAAAGCCGTGTTGCTGTCATTTCGCCTCGAAGATAACGTCGCCATGGCGGGCGGCGCCACCCGCTACTTCGACAAAGTGCCAAGCAAGTTCGCGCATTTTACGAAGGAAGATTTCGCGCGCGGCGGTTATCGGGTCGTGCCGCCGGCAATGGTGCGGCGTGGCGCTTACATCGCGAAAAACGCAGTGCTGATGCCCTCCTACGTGAACATCGGCGCTTATGTTGACGAAGGCACGATGGTAGACACCTGGGCCACCGTCGGCTCGTGTGCCCAAATTGGCAAAAACGTGCATTTATCGGGCGGCGTCGGCATCGGCGGCGTGCTTGAGCCGTTGCAGGCCAATCCCACCATCATTGAAGACAATTGCTTCGTGGGCGCGCGTTCTGAAATCGTCGAAGGCGTTGTAGTGGAAGCAGGCTCCGTTATTTCAATGGGTGTTTTTATCGGCCAGAGCACGCGCATATTCGATCGCGCGACCGGCAGCGTCAGTTATGGACGCATACCGGCAGGTTCGGTGGTGGTTTCCGGGACATTGCCGTCGAGCGACGGTAAATGCCAGCTCTATTGCGCTGTCATTGTCAAACGAGTCGATGCGGGCACGCGCGCAAAAACCAGCATCAACGATTTATTACGCGGCGACTAATGCGATACCGTGCTTCCCAAGCTGTTCGAAAATTGGCAAAATAGCTTTTTACCCGGCCGCGGAATTTAATGGGCTTACTTGACGACCTCAAGCAGCAGGCGGATACACTGCGCCAGAAGCAGCAGGTCACCCAGGCTGAACTCAATCAGAATTTGCGCCTTGCTGATGCGCATCTTAA
Source organism: Betaproteobacteria bacterium (assembly GCA_025353085.1). Lineage (GTDB taxonomy): Bacteria > Pseudomonadota > Gammaproteobacteria > Burkholderiales > SG8-41 > PALSA-1004. The sequence goes on along the minus strand of JANXRI010000301.1, from coordinate 1,786 downwards.
AGACGGCCTGCATTATCTGGTCGATCTATTCAATTCGCTCAACATCATCAAGCCGGTAGTCCCGCGCTACTACTACATCGAGGGCGGCGTCACCAAACTCGAGAACCTGCTCCAGTGCGACTACAACTGCAACGGCCGGCGGCTTACTGTCGATCATCACGATTTTATTGAGGCTATAGTCCTGCGCTTTCGCTGCATTGGCGACGGCCAGATCACGATCGAGAAACAATCCGATCCCATGGTGCAGCGCCTGCGCGACCATCTGTGGACGCACGCGCTGAAATTCGAAGTAAGCGAGGTGCGTAATGAACGCGGCTACGTCGAACGCGGCATATTCACGCTGAAGCGCGAGGTTCCCGTGACGATAACTATCAGCGGCGATCTCGATAACGGGCAGATCAAGATCACCACCAAGAACCTCGAGAAAATCGGCGAATACGTCTACATCTATGATTTCGACGAATTCGGCAAAGACGTCCTCGAGGAACTCAGCAAGATGATAATCGCCAAGCCGAATACTTTTCGCACCACCGGCAGGCGTCAGCAGGCAATGGCCACGACGACCAATCTGCGCGCGTCGCGCGTTGAGGCTGCTGTTGCACGCGACGCCGAGCCGCAGCAGCCGCCTGAAAATGTTGATCAGGTTAGAAGTCTCATGCACAACATAAAGTCGCTTCTCAAGCGCTGAGCGGAAAATACCATGTTCCTCGACCCGTTATTCACATTGATGGCTGAAAAACAGGCGTCTGACATGTTTTTTACAGCAGGCGCACCGATCCAGATCAAGATCAATGGCGTCGTAATGCCGGTGAATGCCCAGGTGCTCGATCCGGCAGCCGTAAAAAAAATCGCCTACGAAGTCATGTCCGAGCACCAGATCCAGGAGTACGAAAAAACGCTCGAAATGAATTTCGCGGTTGGCCGCTCCAACCTTGGCAGCTTCCGACTCAATGTATTCCGTCAGCGTGGTGCAGTTGGCATCGTCATCCGCTACATTAAGCCGAACATTCCGACCGTCGAGGAGTTGAAGCTGCCGCCGATCGTCAAAGATCTCGTTATGGAAAAGCTCGGCATGGTTTTGATTGTCGGCTCGACCGGGTCCGGTAAATCCACCTCCATGGCAGCGATGATCGATTACCGGAACAGCACGCGCACCGGTCATATACTGACGATCGAAGATCCGATGGAATTCGTGTTCAAACACAAGAAATCGATCGTCAACCAGCGCGAAGTCGGCATCGACACACTTTCATACAACCATGCGCTGATCAGCGCAATGCGCGAAGCGCCTGACCTGTTGATGATCGGCGAAATCCGCGATCAACCCACTTTGCAAAGCGCCATGCTGTTCGCCCAGACAGGACATCTGTGCCTGTCCACTTTGCACGCGAACAATAGTTACCACGCTTTGAATCGCATCATCAATTTCTTCCCGCGCGAAGCCCGCGAGGCACTGTTGGCCGACCTGGCGATCAGCCTTCGATGCATCCTGTCGCAACGCCTTGTGCGCGGCAAAGACGGCGGCCGCATCCCGGCGGTCGAAGTGCTGTTGAATACCTCACACATTGCCGAACTGATCAAGAACGGGGCAATGGACGAAATCAAGGACGCGATGGAGCAGAGTCTCGCGCCCGGCACCCAGACCTTCGAGCAGGCGCTGTTTAATCTCTACACCAACGGCCAGATCAGCCTTGAAAACGCGCTGGCCAATTCTGATTCCCCCACCAATCTGCACTGGGTGCGGGGTCCGTCGCGGTTTTGCCGGTATTGTTAATCAACCAGTGCA
>JANXRI010000251.1 GCA_025353085.1 Betaproteobacteria bacterium | reverse complement strand
AACACGGTTGCCACCATATGCGCGGGCGCGGTGGCGGGATGGGTTTCTGCTTCTGACTTCGCGACTTTCGGGGCAGCTTCTTTTTGAATGTCCGCCGACTGGGTCTCGATGTGCCGCATGGCGAGGCCTGCCGCGAGCACCGCGAGAAAGCCGTTCGCGTGCACCCACAATGAAAGTCCGTAAGTCAGTGCAATCAAGCCGAGCGCCTGGAAATCGTCCCAGCCAACGGCCTGCTTGAACTCGCGCCGCACGTAGAGAACGACGTGGCCGATGCCTTTGCCGCACAGCCAGCCGATCGCGAGCCCGCCAGCGGCTGCCCACACGACGTCTATCCCGAGCCAGCGCAGGCCGAACGGCCCGAAATTACCCAAGCCCATCAAGCCCAAACCCAACAGCACGAATGGAAAAGCAATGCCGTCGTTGATTCCACCCTCAGCCGTCAGTGTGAACCGCGAGCGGTCGCGGTCGTCCGGATGCCGCACTTGTATGTCGGATGCGAGCACCGGATCGGTGGGTGCAAGTATTGCGCCGAGCAATATCGCCGCGCCAATCGATAATCCCAACGCGTAGACGCCAATCAAAGCGACTGCGGCAATCACCACTACCATCGAGATGGTGGCAAGCCGAAAGGGTAAACGCCACAACGGGTCGGCGAGCGACGTGCGAAGTTTCAAGCCGACGGTGAAGAGCGAAATGATGACTGCGATCTCGCAGCCAAGCATCAGACCTTCTGAGCGGCCAGCCGGATCGAGGTAGACGATACTGAGCCCCGTGGGGCCTAACGCAATGCCGACGAGCAGATAGATGAGGCCGGGGCTCAGTGGCAAACGATCGACCGCCGAGCCCACCAGCGCCATCAATATCAGCAATGCCCCCGCGACCAGAAACCAGAACGAAATCAGATTGCCTCCAGAGCGGTTGAAAATAATTTAGCGCTGCATGTTACGCCAGTCGTTATGTTGGAGTGCGCAACCTTCATACGACGCCGCGTGCGACGAACGGTTCCCGCGCGCGATGTTGAGCCCAAAGTGCGGCATGCACCGCGCGCAGTGGCATCGTCGCGCAAAAACATGTTATTAAGAGTGCGCCGCGCACGTGTTTTACTGCGTTAAGCGCTCTAAGGCACTCAAAGCGTACAGGAGGCAGGACGATGGGGCAGGACAGCGCACAGCCCGCCAGGCGGAAAATCGGCGCTTTCGGTTACGCGGTTGAGATTCCGCGCGTAGCGTGGCGCGATCTCGCGGTGGCGCTATGGCCGGTGGTTCTCATCACCGCGATTGCAAGTTGGTTGGCGTTTCGCTACGTGCGTCCGGCGCCGCCCGATACCATCGTCATTACCAGTGGCACTGCAGGCAGCACACTCAGCGCCGCCGCCGAAAAATACCAAAAAATACTGGCGCGCAACGGCGTCAAGCTGGAAATACTGCCCTCTGAAGGCGCCCTCGACAATTTGGTCAGACTGGCTAATCCGGCGATCAAAGTCGATGTCGGGTTCGTGCAGGGCGGATTGGCCGCGGGCGACACCGCCGGCCTGGTGTCGCTTGGCAGCGTGTTTTATGCGCCGCTCGCGGTTTTTTACCGCAGCCCGGCGCCGCTCGAACGGCTGGCCCAATTCAAAGGCAAGCGTCTCGCGATCGGTCGCGAGGGCAGCGGCACGCGTTACCTCAACCTGCTGTTGCTGAAGGCCAACGGAATCGACGCGAAGGGGGCAGGTCTGCTCGATCTTACGGGCGAAGCGGCGGCGCAGGCGCTGCTCGCGCACGAGGTGGATGCCGCGATGTTGCTGGGAGACGCGGCGTCGCCCGCGATCATGCGCAGGCTCGTGCACACGCCGGGCATCCGCCTGATGAATTTCACGCAGGCCGATGCATACGCGCGCCGCTACCGCTACCTCTCCAAACTCGAACTGCCGATGGGTGCCATCGATTTCGCCAAAAATATTCCGGCGGCGCCGCTGTCGCTGATCGCGCCCACGGTCGAACTCATCGCGCGGCCCGATCTGCATCCCGCGTTATCGGATCTTTTGATCGAAGCCGCGCGCGAAGTGCACGGGCAGGCGACGCTCCTGCAGCGCGCCGGCGAGTTTCCAGCGCCGCTCGAGCGCGAGTATCCGATCAGCGACGACGCGGCGCGCTATTACAAATCAGGCAAAGGTTTTTTTTACCGGCATGTGCCGTTCTGGCTCGCGAGCCTGCTCGATCGCACGATGGTTGTGCTGGTGCCCATCATCGTGTTGTTGATCCCGGGACTGAAGCTGGTGCCGGCGATTTACCGCTGGCGCGTCAGCATGCGCATCTACAAACGTTATGGCGAACTGATGGCGCTCGAACGCGATATGCTCGCGAAGCCCTCGCCCGAACAGCAGGCGGAACTTGGCCGGCGGCTCGATGATATCGAAATGCGCGTGAACGGCAGCAAGATGCCGCTGCCGTTTGCTGACCAGTTTTACGTGTTGCGCGAGCACATCAATTTCGTGCGGCGGCGGCTTGCCGCGAGCGCGGAGGCCGAGACAAGTTAGTGCCGCGTGTCGCAACCGGTGGCGCAGGCGCCCCCGCCTGCATTGAGTGCAGAGCAGGCGAGGCGCCTGCTCTACGGGTCGCAGCGTAGTATGAGAAAATTGCGCGACCGAAAAATAATCGCAGAAAACTCATGCAACTTCCATTAGAAGACATCAAAGTGCTTGATCTTACCCACGCGCTCGCCGGGCCGTTTTGTTCGACCATGCTCGCTGATTTTGGCGCACAGGTGATCAAGCTCGAGCCGCCGGGCGACGGCGACATCGCGCGCGCATGGGGCGTGCGCACCGGCGGCGGCGAGTCGTCGTACTTCGTGAGCCTGCATCGCAACAAGCGCGGGATCGTCGTTGACCTCAAGCACCCGCAAGGCAAGGAGTTATTTTTTAAGCTCGTTGAAAAGTGCGACGTCGTTTTGGAAAACTATCGCGTCGGCGCGCTGAAGCGACTGGGCCTTGATTATGCGGAAGCAAAAAAACGCAATCCCGGCGTCATCTACGCCTCAATTTCAGGTTTTGGCCAGGACGGCCCTTATCGCGATCGCGCTGCGCTCGACCTTATCCTGCAGTCCGAAAGCGGCATGGTCAGTGTTACCGGTGATGAAGGCAGCAATGGCACGCGCGCGGGCGTGTCGATTGCCGACATGACGGCGGGTATGTACGCAGCCTACGGCGTCATGCTCGCGTTGCGCATGAAAGAGAAAACCGGCGAAGGCCAGGAAATCGACGTGTCGATGCTCGAAGGGCAGTTGGCGCTGCTGGGCACGATGATCAGCGCGTATTGCGCCGACGGCAAAGTGCCGAAGCCGACGGGCAACTCTTATGCGGCGCTGGTTCCATATCAGACATTTCACACCAAAACCCGCGACCTCGCGATCGCGATCGCGGGCGACAAATTGTGGAAGAAGCTGTGCCCGGCGATCGGCTGCCCCGAACTGACCGACGATCCGCGCTTCAGCCGCGCGCTCGAGCGCAACCAGAACCGCACGACGTTGCTGCCGCTGCTGCAGAAGATTTTCGTGACGCGCCCGTACGAAGAATGGGAGCCGCTCTTGCTCAAGAATGATATTCCCGTCGGCGCGATTAACGATCTATCGCAAGTAGTCGAGCATCCGCAGGTCAAGGCGCGCAACGCGCTGGTTGAAGTCGATCATCCCAAGGCGGGCAAGATCCGCGTGATTCGCTCGCCGGTGCGCTTGTCGAAAGCGCCGTTCGCCGTGCGCTCGCCGGCGCCGATGCTGGGGCAGCACACGCACGAAGTCTTGCGCGAAATATTAGGAATGAGCGCCGACGAGATTGCGGCACTGGAAGCTGCGGGTGCGTTGGGTGGCAGGACAAAAAGTAATGTGGAATAGGCGAGGGGCGGACACTACGGTCTTGCGAGTCGCGCCTACAGTTGATCGGCTATAAACAGGCAAGAACGTGGCGGTCCGGTGGTTCGATCAATATGCTTTCGCAATCTCAGGGCGGCTCATAAAATCCGCGGGAAGAGGAGCCCACCTTGTCGCGGTGCTGCACGTTCACCGTCCAGTCGTAGTCAATAAATTC